>JAFUZB010000420.1 GCA_017476845.1 Clostridia bacterium | reverse complement strand
ATCCGAGCAGTAAATGTCGCATCGAATTTCATGAAGTCACCAAGGCCGCGGTGAAAAGTGCGATCGGGAATCCTCGTTCGATCGACATGAGCCTGGTGGATGCGCAGCAGGCAAGAAGAGCGCTTGATCGTCTTGTCGGCTATGAAATCAGTCCGCTTCTCTGGGCAAAGATAAAAAAAGGTCTCTCTGCGGGGAGGGTGCAGTCCGTCGTAACACGGATGGTTGTCCTGCGTGAGAAGGAAATCGATGCTTTTATCCCGGAGGAGTACTGGGATTTGAGTGCCATCGGAGCTACAGAGAAAAAGGACAAGCGCGGTTTTCAGATGAGTCTTTCCACCCTTGATGGTCAGAAAGCATCGCTTCATTGCGCAGAGGACGCAGAAAATGCCAAGGAGCGCGTACTCAACGCCTCACTTTCCGTTTCCTCTGTACGCAGCAGTGAAAAGCGAAAGATGCCCCCCGCGCCGTTCACTACCTCTTCTTTGCAGCAGGAGGCAAGCAAAAAGCTGAACTTCACAACAGCAAAGACCATGCAGGTTGTACAGCAACTGTACGAAGGCGTTGAACTGAAAGGGTCGGGAAGCACCGGCTTGGTTACCTATATTCGCACAGATTCTGTCCGACTCTCGCAGGAAGCCCAGGCGGATATTCGTGCCTTTATTCCAGAAAAATTTGGAGAGGAATATCTTCCTGAAACACCCAATGAGTTTAAAGGAAGGAAGAATGCGCAGGATGCGCATGAGGCTATCCGGCCTACGGATATTCGCAGGATACCTGAAAGCATCAAGGAATCCCTTTCCAAGGATCAGTATAAGCTCTATAAATTGGTCTATGACAGGACACTGGCAAGCCAGATGTCCAGTGCTGCCTACGAGACTATGACTGCAGAAATCTCCGGAGATGGTGTTGGACTTCGTTTTTATGGAGAAGTCCTTACTTTCGACGGTTACAGGGCGGTATACAAGGATTCTCAGGATGAGGAAGAGGTGCCTGTCTCCAGCACTCTGCCTTCAATCGCGCCCGGCAGTCCTGTAAGCATCCGTGAAGCTGATGTAAAGCAGCACTTTACGCAGCCTCCGGCAAGGTATACTGAAGCCAGTCTGGTGAGAACCATGGAAGAGAAGGGCATTGGCAGACCTTCCACCTATGCTCCGACCATTACTACCATCATCTCCAGAGGCTACGTATCTCGCGAACAGAAACGGCTGTATCCCACCGAACTTGGCAATATGGTGACAGCCATGATGGAGGAATTCTTCCCCGAGATTGTCGATATGGACTTTACTGCGGATATGGAAGATAAGTTGGATAAGGTGGAGGAAGGCACAGAAGAGTGGAAGGATATCCTCCGAAAGTTTTATCCGCATTTTAAGGAGTTGCTGACCACTGCCGAAGAGCAGGTGGAAAAGGTAGAGATACGCGATGAGGTCAGCGATGAAATCTGCGATAAATGCGGAGCAAAAATGGTCTATAAGATGGGGCGCTTTGGGCGCTTCCTTGCCTGCCCGAATTTTCCTGAATGCAAAAACACCAAACCGATTCAGATTTATATTGATGTGCCCTGTCCCAACTGTGGGGCTCGGCTGATGGAGAAAACAACAAAGAAAAACCGCAAGTTCTTTGGATGTGAGCGTTACCCTGAATGTGACTTTGTGTCTTGGGACAGGCCTGTAGAAGAAAAATGTCCGCAGTGCGGAAGCTTCATGGTGGAAAAGCACGGTAAGCATCAGGAACTCTGGCACGTATGCACGAATGAAACCTGCAGATTCCGAAAGGAGATTCCTGCTGCATCTGAAGTGCAGGACAACTCGGAGGCAGAAGAGCTATGATGGTTACAGTTGTGGGTGCCGGTCTTGCAGGCTGCGAGGCTGCCTGGCAGCTGGCCAGACAAGGGATTTCTGTCAGATTGGTCGAAATGAAGCCTGAGAAAAAGAGCCCTGCGCATCATTCGGATCAATTGGCGGAGCTGGTATGCTCCAACTCCCTTCGATCGGACCGTCTTACCAACGGAGTAGGTCTCCTCAAAGAAGAAATGAGACAGCTTTCCTCCTTAATCATGGAGGCCGCAGATTATGCTCGCGTGCCGGCTGGCGGGGCACTGGCTGTAGACCGGGATATGTTTTCCGGATATATTACAGACAAACTGATACATGACCCCCATATTCAGCTTGTGCATGAAGAAGTCGTTTCTCTACCGCTTGGTCCGTGTATTATCGCAACCGGACCACTGACAAGCGATACTTTGGCAGAAAAGATCGCTGCTCTTCCCGGACTAAAGCTGCTCAATTTTTATGATGCCGCAGCGCCTATTGTCACAAAAGAGTCACTGGATATGACGAAGATTTTTCGTCAATCACGCTATGATCGCGGGGACGACTATTTGAACTGCCCTATGGATGAAGCGCAGTACCGTTCTTTTGTTGACGAACTTATCCACGCGCAGACAGCAGAGATACACGGATTTGAAGAAACAGCTGTCTTTGAGGGTTGTATGCCGGTAGAATCGATGGCCAAAAGAGGGGACATGGTGCTTGCCTTTGGCCCGCTCAAGCCGGTCGGCCTGATTGATCCAAGGGACGGCAAGATGCCCTTTGCCGTCGTACAGCTTCGACAGGACAATGCAGAAGGAACTCTTTATAACCTGGTTGGTTTCCAGACACGCCTGAAGTTCCCTGAACAGAAACGAATATTTGGAATGATTCCCGGTCTGGAAAATGCTTCCTTTGCCCGATACGGTGTGATGCATCGCAACACTTTTCTGCACTCGCCGGGTTTTCTCAACAGCCATTACGAAATGATCGAAAGACCGGGTACGTATTTTGCAGGGCAGATAACAGGCGTTGAAGGCTATGTGGAAAGTGCGGCTAGCGGACTGCTTGCAGGATTATCACTTGGTCACCAGCTTCTGGGAAAAGGACATGTGGAATTTCCGGGTATTACCGCCATTGGAAGTCTTGGGCGATATATCTCCACACAGAATGCACGCTTTCAGCCGATGAACTGCACTTTTGGAATTATCGACTCCCTTCCGGTGGATAAAGAGCATAAGAAGATACGAAACAAACAGATGCGTTATACCAAAATAGCAGAGCGCTCTCTTGAGTATATCCGTTCCTGGGTGATACAGGAACAGGAGAGTGGGCCCAAAGAAAGTGAGAGGACACCATGAGCATATCATTTCACGGAACAACCATTTGCGGTGTACGTCGTGGCGATGCCATTGCCATAGCGGGTGATGGACAGGTAACGATGGGCGAAAATGTGGTTTTCAAGTCCACCGCACGTAAGGTCAGAAGAATTTATGGTGGTAAGGTCATCGTCGGATTTGCAGGAGCCGTTGCTGATGCGTTTACGCTCTCAGACAAGTTCGAAGAAAAGCTGCAGCAGTGTGGTGGAAACCTGGAGAGGGCAGCCGTAGCCGTAGCACAGCTCTGGCACAGTGACCAGGGAATGCGAAATTTAGAGAGCCTGATGATTGTTGCAGATCACGATCACCTGCTCATACTGTCCGGTAATGGTGAAGTGATCACGCCGGACGGTGATGTAGCGGCGATCGGATCGGGCGGCAACTATGCTCTTGCAGCGGCGAGAGCGCTGGTGGAGAACACCGAACTGACTGCGCATGAAATCGCTGAAAAGGCTTTGCATATTGCAGCATCGATCTGCGTTTTTACCAACGATAATGTTATTGTTGAAGATGTGTAAGGTAGAACGGGAGGGAAAACTATGGCAGAATTGACACCTCGCGAGATCGTGCGTGAGTTGGATAGATATATCATCGGGCAGGATGAGGCAAAAAAGATGGTTGCCATCGCGCTTCGCAACCGCTATCGCAGAGCGCATGTGGACGAGAAAATGCGCGAGGAAATCAGCCCCAAGAATATTCTGATGATCGGACCGACAGGCGTGGGCAAAACAGAGATTGCACGTCGTTTGGCCAAACTGGTTGGTGCGCCGTTTATCAAGGTCGAAGCAACAAAATTCACTGAGGTGGGTTATGTTGGTCGGGATGTCGAATCGATCATCCGTGACCTCGTTGAGAATTCCATTCGAATGGTGCGTGACAACAGTCTCAAGGATGTACAGCCCAGAGCACAGGTGCTTGCCGACGAGCGGTTGGTGAATATGCTGCTGCATCCTAACGAAAAGAAGTCTGCTCCGAACCCACTTGATTTTCTTCTGGGAAAGAAAGCTGAGGAAAAGGCACTCACCACGGAGGAAGCAGCAAGCCAGAACAGTGAGAAGGATGCTCTGCGCCAACAGCTTCTTCGCGGAGAACTGGATGATCGCGAGATTGATATCGAGGTCGAAGAAGACATGCCCAGCCTGGAAGTGGGCGGGAGCTCCATCTCGATTGGCGATATGATGGGCGGAATGATGCCTAAGCGTACCAAAGTGCGCCATGTGAAAGTGCCGGAAGCACGTCGTATTCTTACCCAGCAGGAAAGTGAAAAACTCATCGATATGGACGCAATTGAGGATGAAGCCATTCGAAGAGCAGAGAATGATGGCATTGTCTTCATTGATGAGATTGACAAAATCGCGGGGAATCAAGGTGCGCATGGACCGGATGTCAGCAGAGAGGGTGTTCAGAGAGATATTCTTCCCATAGTGGAAGGATCCGTAGTGAATACCAAATATGGCCCGGTGAAAACGGATTATATGCTCTTTATTGGCGCAGGTGCTTTCCATGTCGCGAAGGTTTCTGACCTGATTCCCGAACTACAGGGACGTTTTCCCGTACATGTAGAACTCAAGAGTTTGACACGCGAAGATTTTAAGCGCATTATGACCGAACCCGATAATGCGTTGACGAGACAGTACTATGCACTTCTCGCAGTGGATCATGTCATGCTTACTTTTGAGGATTCTGCGATTGAAGAGATTGCTGCAGCCGCATGTGAAGCGAATGAAAACGGCGAGGATATCGGGGCACGAAGACTGCATGCTGTTTTTGAGCAGCTGCTTGAAGATATCTCCTTCAATGCCGGCGATCCGGACATGCCGCCTTTTGAACTGAAAATTGATGGCGAATATGTTCGTGCACATCTCTCCGGTGAAAACGCCAGAACAGATATGCATCGGTATATTCTCTGATCTTGCGACAGACCAATCCTGGGGGGCTTACAATATGAAACATCTGGGCCTAATCGGCGCGGGCAACATGGGTAACAGTATTCTTCATGGTGTGTTGGATGCCGGCTTTATCCGTCAGAGCCAATTGACCGTATTCGATGCAGATATTACCAAACTGGAAAACCTGTCGCGCGAACTGCCGGACGTTAACTACTGTGATAATGCGATTGATGTCGTCCGTTCCTCGGATATTGTTATCCTTGCAGTGAAGCCCAACGTTATGGGGTCTGTACTGGACAGTGTAGCCACTGCCGCGGAAGGAAAAACGTTTATCTCCATTGCAGCAGGATGGACAATGTCCATGCTCACGGAGGCTTTCGGTGACACGCACGTTGGAATTCTTCGCGTGATGCCGAATACGCCGGCTTTGGTGGGGGAAGGCATGACTGCACTTTGCAGTGAAAACACGTTGTCAGAGGAAGATTATGCCTTTGCTCAGGAGATATTCGATTCCTTGGGGCGCACTGTTTCTTTGCCTGAAAGATTGTTTGATGGTGTGACTGCAATCTCCGGGTCCAGCCCCGCCTATGTGTATATGCTCATAGAGACTATGATGCAGGGTGGCGTACAATGCGGCATTCCAAAAGATACTGCGTTGGAAATGGCCGCACAAGCCGTTCTTGGCTCTGCACTTATGGTGCTCTCCTCCGGTGAACATCCGGCTTCTTTGCGTGATGCAGTGTGTTCTCCAGGAGGCACGACGATCGATGCAGTCGCTGCCCTGGAGGCTAATGGGTTTAGAAAAGCGGTGCTGGAAGCTATGAAGGCGTGTGCTGAAAAGTCCAAAGCGATGAGCAGAAATCAGTGAGGATATCATGCCGGATACTACACGAAAAAACGTCATTATCTATACAGACGGCGCGTGCTCTGGAAATCCTGGTCCTGGCGGTTGGGGGTGTGTGCTCATGTATGGTAACCACCGCAAAGAAATGAGCGGGTTTATGCCGGACACCACCAATAACCGCATGGAACTGTTTGCAGCCATCTCTGCGCTGGGTGCACTCAAGGAACCCTGCAATGTTGCGCTCTATTCTGATTCTACCTATCTGGTCAAAGCCTTTGAGGAGCACTGGATCGATAACTGGAAAAAGCAAGGGTTTCGACGCAGTGACGGCACGCAGGTTCCCAACAGTGATCTGTGGTTCATCCTGATGGCCCAGACGAAGAAACACCAGGTCAGGTTTATTCACGTCAAGGGACACGCTTCAAACGAGGAAAATAACCGATGTGACGAGTTGGCCCGTGCAGCGATTGCTGAATACCGTGACATCAATTCACCCCATGATGATGAGGGAAATCTCATATAAGCTTTACCGCTTTCCGGACTTCAATAATAGCAGTTCAGGCTACATCCCTCTGGAAAACGGCTTCGAACATAGTCCCTGTAGCAATCTGAAAAAGCTATTCGCTCGCAGGCATCCCTGCAGTCCCTCACGACTTGAATATCTCGGACCATGGCATCGCTAAAATTACCGCGTCCTACGACTTTCAGGTGCGTAATTCCAGCTTTTGCCAGATTCTGTATATCGCACAGCCCGCAGCCGGTTGCTCCAGAAAGCGCCGTCTGCGGGTTTTGCGTCCACATAGGGATATCCTCTGTTCCTTGCATGGATCCCAACCGATAAGGAATCTGGCACAGGGGAAGGAGATCATCATTGTGACATCCCTGACAGAGTGCACCATGAAAATGGCACTTCTCATTGAGAACAAAGGCCTCAAATTCGGGAATGTATCCGTGGCTTGCAGCTATACAGGACTGCATTTCCTGAATAGTTGTACTGCGGGGAAATATGATTCGCTGAATATCAAATTCCAGAAGGTATTCAACAAGGAGGGGATTGATTTCACCAAAATCTCCACTGATAATCCATCCTGCCTTCAATGAGCGCTTCGTATGCAGAAAAACGAGCAGGGCAAGGTCTGCGATAATGAACGAGACATACCCCATCTCGATGCAATCTGTGATGATATCCGCAATCAGAGGATAGGTATCGGCGGGATAGGCATGCGCGTTGAAGGCGAGTGCAACGGGGACCGAACGCTCCTTTGCCATCTGTGCAAGGAAGGCCAGCTCGTTTTTTCCTCCAAGATTTACATTGCTCAGGCGTACTTCACGACGGTTGAGCGCGATATTGCCTGCACACCTGTACCATGTATCTGGGACATAACCACAGAAAACTTCGTCTGCACCAGCCTCTACATATGCACAGAAGGAATCGATACTTCCCAAACCGGCCGTTATTTTCATTGGTGTCCTCCTACCATGGAAAGTCAAGAACCAGCCTGTCGCAGCTTTCTCCCATATACCGAGACAGAACTGACATATCTGTCATTACGTGGCTATTCAAAGTGCAAAGCGTATTTCCGATGCCGATGGTTTTCATGTGCTCAGGATATAGGAGGACTTCGCTCTGACAATATTTCGCACAGGTTCTCTGCGGGCGGTGTGTACCCCGGTTGCCTGTTTCCATCAGATTCTTCAAGATGCAGTCACCTGAGGTGGCTAGCTGGAAGCAGGGCAGAAACAGGGAGAAAGGGATCGGAACCGGAGACGTATAGGGAACGCTTGCCTCCATTGCGGCTCTGCGCATGCCCCGAGAAACCAGATACTCCATATAAAATTCGGGATAATAACTCTGACTGGGAGTCTCGTTGATACGCATATACGCTTCGCGTGGATCTTTGGTCTGTCGAAGAAGCAGTCTTCCTGCGCTGCAAGAAAAAGCGGTTTGCGTACCAATGTAATAGGCCATTCCCCAGTCGTTGACACTGATTTCGTCGATTGGTTCACCACGGGCCTCGAGACAATGGAGCAGTCGAGCGAATCGTGACTGTTCACAAGTGCGCACTGTGGGAAGTTCAAGCATGATCTGAAGCCCTTGCTGATGAGCTCTCTTGATTTGGCGGAGAAGTTGTGTCAAATCCGGGAAAACTTGACTGCAGTAAGCATGTCCTAAGCAAACTCCGCGTATGCTGTTTTGCAAGACTTCCTTGGAAAGGTTATGCCTATCACAGTATCCGGAAAGAAAATCTGCGAAAGTATGGGACAGAAAGCTGCTGATTTCACGTGGTGTCTGTAGGCAAAGAAAAACAGGAACGTCTACTTGTGAAAAGATGCGTGTGCCGCTCCAGACCTTCATCATCTGCTGCATGTATGCATGTCCGCCCATCATTGTGGGAGGGGCTTCCGGAACACCGAGAAATCTCTTGGAGACCGCTTCTACCCCTTCTTCCTGTCGCATACAAAGGTAGACCTGATAATCGCGGATAAACTGGCTGGTAAGCTTTTGATAGGCAGCACTTGTGGTTTCGGCATGATACAATATGCTCTGCCTGTTTTCCTCCTGCGTGGTGAGTGAAATCTCACTTTTATCAAGCGCGATCTGATGCCGGCCTTTGTTATGGAGCAGGTCAATGACAATCGTGATCTGAGAGAGAAGGTCCATCGGGAAGACACCGCGAAACAAGCGAAAGGTAAAGCCGAGCGGTGACAGGGTATCCAAAGCAAAATCGACAGAACTCCCGTTTCCTATCAGAATGCCCCTGGCGCTACCGAACGGGATCATCTTCTTCACTTCCTTCTTGAAGTGGATTGTAGTCATTGACATGCTGCCCGTCAATTGTGCTGTCTTGCATGGCAAAAGTTGATCAAGTATAATCCTTTTTGCAAGTGTCGGCATGGCCGACAATGATG
The DNA here is from genome assembly GCA_017476845.1 of Clostridia bacterium. Classification (GTDB taxonomy): domain Bacteria; phylum Bacillota; class Clostridia; order Christensenellales; family Aristaeellaceae; genus UBA2943. Next base: position 2,753 of record JAFUZB010000420.1, on the reverse strand, counting down.
TAATCACGGGGTCTACGTATGAAACACGTTTTTAGCCTGATCATATGTTCTCTGCTTGCATGCTCCCTTTGGAACCTTGCCTGTGCCGCCGAACCATTTGTGCGCTGTGGTGGAAGCTTTGCTATTGTGCGGGGAGACGACGGAACACTGTATGGTTGGGGTGACGGAAGAAAAGGACAGCTTGGCAATGAAAAAAAGAAGCTGGTCAAGCTTCCGGAAACATTGTCCTGGTCTTTCACTGCGGAAATCTCCGACATCCAATGCGGAAACGAGAACACATTGATTCTTCTCCAAGATGGTACTGTATGGACTTGTGGAAGCAACAGCTATGGACAGCAGGCACGCACTGGTGGGAATGTAGTTTCACCTGTTCGGATAGACGGCCTAAGTCAGATTGTCCAAATTGCTTCTGGTTTCGGGCACTGTCTTGCCCTGCGAACAGACGGTACGGTATATGCGTGGGGTCGCGGAAGCAATGGTCAACTGGGTGATGGAAAAAAGAAGAACCGCAGTACGCCTGAGATCGTTGATCTTCCGGAAATCACATATATTGCCTGCGGGGGCAAATACAGTCTATGTGTCACGCAGGATGGCAGTGTTTACGGTTTTGGTGATAATGAATACGGACAGTTGGGAAGACAGAATGGGAAAAAGACAGTGCTGTTTCCGGTAAAGTTGGAGTTTCCTGTCCCAGGCGATTACCTTATCACAGTTGCCGCGGCCGGAGGAGATACAGCGTACTGCTTGGATGAAGCGGGCCGGGTCTGGGCATGGGGGAGAAATGACTACTACCAGACCGGGGTGTCTGGGATAGGCGATAAAGTGTACGCACCGGTGCAAATGCATTTTCCTGACGGTATAGATGTTAGAAGCATTCATGCCTACAGTGTGCATACTGCGATTGTATCAACAGATGGTGCACTTATACAGTGGGGACACGTTTCCAATGGAGTACGCGGATGTCTCTCCAGTCCGTTCAAGGGGCTTCCCACGATAATCAGCCCGGATGGCGGAGTCGTGGATATGGACAATGGGTCCCTGTTTGTGTGTATCCTACTTTCTGACGGGACCGTGATGACAAGCGGAGACAACACCTATGCCCAGCTAGGCGTCCTCAAATGGAAACAAGGATTATGGTCGGACACTGGGCTTCGACTGATCACGAAGTAAAGACATGGAGGCAAAAGATGCGTAATACACTCTTGGGCATACTGGTTCTTCTTTCTGTTATGGTGCTTACCCTCGCTCAGGCCGAAGTCACCCCCATCCCTTGGGATCTGGAAGTCATGAATGAGGTGGATGAAAAGTATTACATCGGGGAAAGAGAATACGAGGATCCTTCCCTCCATGTGGTCATTGAAGAAGGTATTTTCAATGACACAGTGTATCTGGTTGCACGCATCAGCATCCAGGATCCTACACAGTTGCGCTCTTATGTCACCGGAAACGGCAAGCAAATCGGAACCTATTCCAAATATGCTACAGACCTTGCCAAGCACGTGAATGCGGTATTTGCAATTAGCGGAGATGTGGCCAATATTGATAAAAACCGCAAAGGCACCACACGTACCGGCAAACATATCACCCGAGCATTCACCACGTATCTAGCTAATGCCACGGGCGTGCTGGATATACTTATCATCGATGATCAGGGGGACATGACCATTCTTCCTCGCTGCACGGAGGAAGATATAGCCGCATTTGAGGGCAATATCGTATCAACCTATTCCTTCGGTCCGGCTATCGTTCTCAACGGGGAACAGATCACAGATTTCTCCTATCGCGGAACGGCTTATGGCGCAAACACAAAGGCGCAACGCATTTGCATAGGTCAGACAGGTCCATTGGAATATATTGCAGTATATTCAGCAGGGCCTGATCAGAGAAAGCCGACTGATGGAAAAAAATGTAAGGGCCTGACGATGACGGAGTTTTCCGATCTTGTTTACAGCCAGGGGGATGTGATAAATGCCTATAACCTGGATGGTGGAACAAGTGCCTGGATGGTGTTCCGCAATGAGCGACTGAATATCTATGGAAATAAAGGCAGAAACGCCATTGACGACATCATCTATTTTGCCAGTGCATGGCAGGAAGAATAACAAGAGAGGCGCGGCTGTATAAACCGCGCCTCTCTTAGTTTATTCCATCCAGAGATCACTGACAAAATACATCAGTGCTGCCCAGGTATAGACTGAATAAAAGTTTCCGTGCTCATCCACACCGGAGCGCAGAAACGCTCTGGCCTGTTCTTTGGTGACCAAACAAAATCCATCAAACAGCTCAGAGCCTTCGGCGCCTGACTGGGAGAGCTCGTTTGTGCTGTCCAGCGAAAGAATACAGCAGGCCAACGCATTACTCTCGTCGGTCATTCCAGGAGTGCTGAAAACAAGCGGATTGACAAGATACAAGCGATCTGTTTTCTTTACCTGCAGTCCGGTTTCTTCACGGATCTCCCGTGCAGCAGCTTTGAGTGCCGCATCCTGGGTGTCACCGTCCTCAGGATCCAACAGTCCTGCCGGGACAGAGAGAAGATATCTTCCTGCTGGATACCTATATTCCCAGCACAGCAGCAATACTGGTGCCCTTCCAGCTATCTGGAGTATAACAAAGCAGCTGACCGCATCAGGTTGCATCTCTTTGAACTGTGCATCCGTTTTTACAGCCACAAGATCTGCTTTTGCATGTCGGGTTGCGTCATAGTAATGCTTTCCGAGAGCATATTGAAGATCATACACCTTCACAAACCGTGT
>JAFUZB010000419.1 GCA_017476845.1 Clostridia bacterium | reverse complement strand
TCTGTGATGTGCTGGCGGAAGTGATTGTTATCCGAGTTCTCTACAGCGAGTATCCTGAATAGTTTACGCTCAAGCTCAGCAATTAGATTTGGATTCTTGATAATAAAATGCCTATGGTCCGCACCGGTATGCTCTTCACCAATGTATTTATCTGTAATTGGGATGGCATCACTGATAAAGAAAATAGACTTTGTGGTAGTTCGTCCAATGTGATAATAGCAGGAGCGGATATCACGCTCAGGAAGAGAAAGAAACATATTGAGCCTATCCTTCTGGGCATCATCTCTGTGATTGAGTTTGCCCATTGGAATTGCCCAATAGAGGTCATTATCTTCGGAAGATTTGATGAGGCAGACAATTGGTCGGCGCTTTGTATCATTCCATGTTCCTCCTGCATTGCGAACCATCTCAGCGAATTCTGGGGAAGCATAGTAGAGACCACGTTCAATCATGAATTTTCTCCTGTAAAACAGAGGCCCCCAGCTTTCACTGGAGGCTTGGTAAACAATGTTTCTGTGCCGCACATTGTGAAGCGTGCTTGTCTTAGCAATGATTCAGTGCCGTTCATTGCGAGACGTATTTGCATAAACAGTGTTTTTGCCGCACACCGTAAAGCGGGCAGCCTCAGTATAGCGGATACCAGGGAAAAAAGCAAGCCAGAGGTGCGAAATAATCAAAAACGTGGGCGAGTCAGAAACAGGTGCTTTTTTTTATGTAGTGACGACAGTGGCTACTTCGCGAGATATGGTGCCATCATGGAACTCATTCGCTGAAAAATGAAGAACTACACTAAAACTTAGAAAACAGTGTAAGGGTAGATATATAAACGGGAGTCTGTTGCATGGGCATTACGACTTTGCAACAACCCTGAGAGAAGGCCGCATCTGACAGAATACCGGTTTTCTCAGGGCGCGCAAGATGCTATGATAGGCACAGCGGGGTTCCCGGGGCATGGGGATCCTGGATCACATAGAGTAGGAGCAATGACAATGCAATGGTTTGAAAAAGCGGATCGGGAGCTCATATGGCGCGGACGCGGAGAAACGCTGAAGTTGGTTCCCTGGGGAGAGGACAGCATCCGTGTTCTGTCCGTGCCTATGGGCGAGATCCAGTATAACGACTATGCGCTACTGCAAAGCGCCAGGGAGCAGTCCAAAGATATCGCAGTGCACATTGAGGAGGAGACGGCGAGCCTTACGGTGGGCAAACTCACCGCTTCCATTTCGATGGACGGATGGCATCACTATGCCAGGATCACCTTTACCAATCAAAAGGGAGAGATCCTTCTTCAGGAGACGTCGCCGGCCAATGCGCTGGCACTCAAGAGCCGTAAGTTTGAGCCGCATATCGGCGGCGACTACGCGCTGACGGCGACCTTTGACGGGATGGACGGGGAGCGCATATACGGCATGGGACAGTACCAGGAGGAAATCCTGGACTGGAAGGGCTGCACACTGGAGCTTGCCCACCGCAATTCCCAGGCTTCCGTGCCTTTCTATATTTCCAGTCGGGGCTACGGCTTCCTCTGGCACAATCCGGCCATCGGCGAAGTCACCTTTGGCCGCAACCGCACCTCCTGGTGGGCTGAATCGACTAGGCAGCTCGACTACTGGGTGACAGCCGGGGATACACCCACGGAAATCTCCGAGCACTACGCGCAGGCGACCGGTTTTGTGCCTATGATGCCCGAGTATGGCCTGGGTTTCTGGCAGTGTAAGCTGCGCTACTGGAATCAGGAGCAGCTGCTCGAGGTGGCGAGGGAGTATCACAGGCGCGGACTCAAGGTGGACGTCATTGTCTGCGACTTCTTCCACTGGCCGAAGATGGGCGACTATCGGTTTGATCCCGAGTTCTTCCCCGATCCCGCGGCGATGGTCAAAGAGCTCAAGTCGATGGGCATGGAACTCATGGTGTCCGTCTGGCCGCAGGTGGCACTGACGAGCGAGAACTATGCGGAGATGCTCCAGCAGGGCCTGCTTGTCCGGGCAGAGTATGGTGAACAGGTCGGTATGCGTTTTGTCGAGGACAGCATGTTCTTTGACACCACCAATCCCCGGGCACGTCAGTATGTCTGGCAGAAGGTCAAACAGAACTATTATGACGCCGGCATCCGCATCTTCTGGCTGGACGAGGCCGAGCCGGAGTACGGCACCTACGATTTCAAGGCATATCGCTACCATATGGGCAGCAATCTTCAGATCGGCAACATCTACCCGCAGCTGTATGCACGCACCTTCTATGACGGTATGGTGGCCCAGGGGCAGGAGAATCCGGTGAACCTTCTGCGCTGTGCGTGGGCAGGCAGCCAGCGATACGGTGCCCTGGTCTGGTCAGGCGACATCATGAGCCGCTGGGAAGATTTCCGGCGCCAGGTCTGTGCGGGCCTCAATATGGGCGTTGCGGGCATCCCATGGTGGACCACCGATATCGGGGGCTTCCACAATGGGAACATTGAGGACGAGAACTTCCGTGAGCTTCTCATCCGCTGGTTCCAGTGGGGGACGTATTGCCCGGTGATGCGCCTGCACGGTGACAGACGTCCCGGAGAAAAGGTCTACCGCAGTGATGGCACAGAGGTGCTGTCCTCGGGCGGAGACAATGAGGTCTGGAGCTTTGGCGATACGGCATATCCGATCCTGGTCAGCTATATGGAAAGACGCGAGCAGCTTCGGGATTATGTGCGGGAGCTGATGGTGCGGGCGCACGAACACGGAACGCCGCTGATGCGGGCGATGTGGTACGCTTTCCCGGAGGACAGTGCGTGCGATGGACTGCGCGACCAGTATATGTTCGGAGACAAGTATCTCGTGGCGCCAGTGCTTTTTCCGGGCATGCGGGAGCGTGAAGTCTATCTGCCCTGTGGGACATGGAAGAATGTGGATACCGGGGAGATCCTTCAGGGCGGACAGTGTGTGACGGTGCCCTCTCCCTTGGAGACGATTCCGGTTCTTGAACGACTGTACGTATAAGTGAGATACGGGAGGTGCAAGGTCTCCCCGAAAGCAGAGTTTTCCTGGATGAGAAGGCCATGCCGTGAAGCTTTCGGAGAGAGATCATGGATAAGCAAAAGGCCGTGCAATACTGCACGGCCTTTTATGGGTCTTGAATTAGTCGTTTGCGCTTTCCAGGGCCTTCCACACGAGGGCAGCCAGGATGCCGCCCACCAGCGGGGCGACCAGGAACACCCACACGTTCGCGAGGGCTTCACCGCCAACGAACAGGGCCGGTCCGAAGGAACGGGCGGGATTGACGGAGGTGCCGGTGAAGTGGATGCCAAGGATGTGAACCAGCGTCAGGGTGAGACCGATGACCAGGCCGGCCACGGAGGAATCCTTTTCCTTGGAGGTCACGCCCAGAATGGCGAAGACGAACACGAAGGTGAGGATGACTTCGATGATGAGGGAGGCGCCGATGCTGCCGTTATACAGGCCGTTGGTGCCAAGACCGCTCTCGGAGCCGAGCACACCGCGAAGAGCGGCAGCACCCAGGATGGCGCCGACAAACTGCGCGACGACATAGCCGATGAAATCCTTCAGGCTCATGCGGCCGGAGACCAGCATGCCGATGGAGACGGCGGGGTTGATATGGCAGCCGGAGATGTGGCCGATGGAGTACGCCATGGCGACGATGACAAGACCGAAGGCCAGGGCGGTAAGGAAATAAGCAGCGTTAGGATCGGCGCCGTTGCAGCCCAGTGCGGCAGCTGTGCCGCAGGCAAAGAACACCAGAACGAAGGTACCCAGACATTCTGCAAGATACTTTTTCATAAGAGACTCCTTCTTTCGAAAAAATCGTTTTTGGGAAAAGGTTTCTGGGGGATTATAGCGAAAAGGACTGGAGTATGCAATTCTGTGCCCGGCTGGACTGCAATTCCTTCAAACAATTGTTACGCAGGCCGGAAAGGCACAAGGGAAGACGCTGGAGGCCCATATGGATAACCTACGGAACATCGGAATCTTTGCGCACGTGGACGCGGGGAAAACCACGCTCTCCGAGCAGCTGCTCATGTTGTCGGGCGCGATACGGGAGCTGGGCAGCGTGGACAGGGGAACGGCGCATACGGACACGCTGGATGTAGAGCGCAGGCGCGGCATTTCGGTCAAGGCGAGCTGCGTCAGCTTCACCTGGAAGGATACGCGCATCAACCTCATCGACACGCCCGGACATACCGACTTTTCCGCGGAGATTGAGCAGTCGATGTGGGCGCTGGACGGGGCGATCCTTGTTGTCTGTGCGGTGGAGGGTGTCCAGCCGCAGACCGAGCTGCTCTATGAGGCGTTCAGCCGAAACGGGATTCCCGTGATTCTCTTTCTCAACAAGATGGACCGTCCGGGCAGTGATCCTAAGCGGGTCTTTGCCCAGGTCAGAAGGCGCTTAAGTCCCCATGCAGCCTTTTTCGCCTGCCCCCAGGAGAGCAGCGAGGCACTCCTGGAAACGGTGGCGGACCTGGATGATCAGGTGATGGAGCGCTACCTTTCCGGTGACTTTCCGCAGGAGGGGGAGATCCGGGAAAGATTCTGTGCGCTGGCAAGGGAGGGCAAGGCCGTTCCGGTTTTGGCCGGGTCGGCACTCACCGGAAGCGGTGTGGAGGCAGTGCTGGATACTGCTCTCACCTGTCTTCCGCAGCCCGGGCATGGAGCGAAACTTAGCGGGGTCGCCTTTGCCGTGACGGAGGACAGACTACTTGGGCGCGGCGTATGGGTGCGGCTGTTTGGAGGAGAGATGAGCGCCAGGCAGGGGATTGAGCTGCCGGGAAGGCTGGATCCCGTGACGGGACAGCGCGCCGTGGTCACACGGAAGATCACACAGATCCGGGATGCCACGCTGCATGATGCGGGCAGCTTGAAGGCCGGGGAGATCGGCGTGGTCTACGGCCTGGGGAGACTGAAGGTTGGACATGTATTCGGTGAGGAAGCCCTTCTTCCAAGAAGTGTGAAGCCAGGCGGTTACAGGGTGCCGCTTTTGTCGGTCAAGGCGGTGTGCGATGACAAGGAGGATATGGAAAAGCTCCGCCAGGCGGCGATGGAGCTGTCCGAGGAAAATCCGCTGCTTGAGGCGACTTGGTCCAAGACACTGGGCGAACTGCAGTTCCATGTGATGGGCACCATCCAGCAGGAGGTGCTAGCCGAGGAGCTGCTCAGCCGCTACGAGCTGCACGTGCGCTTCCTTGCTCCGACACCCATGTACCGCGAGACGATCGCCAAAGAGACGGTGGGATTTTGTGCCTACACCATGCCCAAGCCATGCTGGGCGATTCTGAAGTTTGAGATGAAGCCGGGCAAGCGCGGCTCCGGGATTGTCTATCACAGTGAGGTGCCGGTGCGCCAGATCTTGGAGGGCTATCAGCACCAGGTGGAACAGGCCATGCCGCTGGCCCTTAAGCAGGGGAGACTGGGCTGGCCGGTGACGGACGTGGAAATCACACTGGTGGACGGCAACCATCATCAGTTCCACACCCATCCCCTGGACTTTATCGTAGCCACACCCTGGGCGATACAGGATGGACTGCAGCGGGGCGGGAGTGTGCTGCTGGAACCGATATTACGGATTCGTTTTCTTCTTCCGCCGGAGTGCGTCGGGCGCGTGATGAGCGATGTGGCCGGTATGCGCGGTCAGGTGACCGACACCGAGGCGGATGCCGAGCGCGTGATACTCACAGCGCGCGTTCCGCTGTCCGAGAGCATGACCTATGCGACTACCCTCTCCGCAATCACGGGCGGAAGGGGCGGCATGAGCGTGGAGCTGGACGGCTATGATCCCTGTCCCTTGGAGAAGGGACTGACAGCCCCAAGACGCGGGGTGGATCCCCTGGATACCAGCCGGTACATCCTGGCTGCAAGGAGCGCGCTTGAAGGAGGCATCTTTGATCTGGATGCATGAGCCTAATTGCGTAACAGAACGGTGTAAAATGAAGGAAGAAAGCATTTCATGTCGAATATGGACGGTGAAAGAACATTTAAGACAGCGTTCATACTGTGTTCACAGGTGCGTGATACACTCCGTATGACAGCCAAGAGCTGTCATCCTACGCAAGAAAGGGGCATGCAAATGCAACCCACAGATAGATCTAGCCCATCGGCACTCATTCTTCCGGGCCCTAAGGACATCATCCGCTGGCGGAAACCTTCCAGCCGTGCGATGATCTGGCTCAGCGGCGTCCTTCTTGGAAGCGCGGTATCCAATGATGTGGCACAGGCCGCGGGCCTCACCTCCGTCTCCACATTGGTCGCCTTTCTTCTGCCGGACTTTGTCAAAATGCTGGACATGGCCCGGCACAGAGAATGAGGGGAAGGTGACTGTAGCCAATGGATGACCGCGAAGACAAGCGGGGCAGTTCCATGTCCCTCTCGACGATTACGGGAACTGAGGTGTTCGATTTCGAACCCTCCGAGCAGCTCATGAGTCTGCTCATGGCGGGCGCCAACAATGTGCTGGACGTGATGCTCGGCTACAAGCAGCTCATGTTTGCCTGCTCATCGGCCATGAAGATTGTCCGCACCAAGCTCGAAATCCTGGATAACCAGTTCCAGATGACGTACAACCGCAATCCCATCATCAGCATCAAGACGAGGCTGAAGAGTCAGACGAGTATCCTTGAGAAGCTCGCGCGAAAGGGCGAGAAACCGACGACCGAAAACATGGAGCAACACGTATCGGACATCGCAGGTGTCCGCGTGATTTGTGGCTATATCGACGACATTTTCAAGGTGGAGGAGCTGCTGCTCAACCAGGAGGATATCCATCTTCTGGAGCGCAAGGACTATATTACCCAGCCCAAGCCCAGCGGCTACCGCAGTTTGCATCTCATTGTCGAGGTGCCGGTGTTCCTGCCCGACGGTGTGCGCAATACCAAGGTGGAAATCCAGCTGCGCACCATTGCCATGGATTTCTGGGCCACCCTGGAGCATGAGATTCGATACAAGAAGGATATCGACAACACCGATCTGCTCAGGCGGCTGGAAAGCTGCGCGGATGCGATCAATCAGAACGATTTAGAGATGCAGTCCATCCGTATGGCGATGGACCAGGTCAAGGAGCCGCAGGAGGACATGGATATTCTCATGGACAAGCTGCGCAAGATCGATGTTCCCTTCAGATGAAAAAGGAGCGGGAGGATTTTCCTACCGCTCCTTTTTGTGTCATAGCTTCAGAAGATAGCGCGCATGCGCATGGACACGATTCAGTCTACAGCCTTCAGGCGTCGGAATCTCAAAGAGTACAGGGCGAGTCACGGGGTAGACGCGAAGGGCCAGGGTGACAGGATAGCCGTGCCGCTTGAGGGCAACCTGCCAAGGCTGTCCGGTGGTGTACCAGTCGGCTATCATGCGCTCCTCCAGATAAAGCTCCGCATGGTCACCGGTAAAGTCGATGTCCAGAAGCAAATCATCCATTGCGTCTTCCGGAATCGCGGAAAGCGCAATTCGATAGACACTCTCTTCGTTTCCCTCCGAGATCGGAGTAAAGACGGCGCTTACGGAAACTGCTGCCGTGGAGGCGGAGAGAATGTTGCCTTCCGGAAGCAGGCGTACGGTGACCTCGGGTGTATCAGACAGTGCAAGGATGCCGTCGTCTAGCTGCATAAGAACGGCAGAGGAGATTCCAAGCCCTTCGCGCAGGGGCCATGCATGTGCAGCCTCCGATGCACTGAGCAGAAGATACGGTGTCTCCCGGTCAAACAGCACTTTGGCCGGAACTTTTTCAGGTGCGATGAGCACAGGGATGTCCCCGAGCATCGTCAGAAGCTGACAGTTGGTTGCGATCAGGCGTCCTGGGCCGACCTGAAGATGAAAGGGAAGAATGCCGACAAAAGAGTCGGGAATGCTGAGCGGTGGCAGCTCATAAACCGCATCGCCCGCTTCGATATGGAAGGCAACCTCATTATGGGATTGCATGGTGTATCCCCGTTGGTGGTTGTTGACGAACAGGAAGCCTTCCTGCGTCTTGGCATTGTAGCGAGCGCAGAAACGCAGGGAGGAAAGGTCTCCAGGATCGTTGACGGGAGAGGAGGGATAATACGCGCGTGAGGCGGCAAGGGTTTCGCCGCAGCTGCGAAGGAGCAGATGAATCTGCTTTAAGAGGAGTGCACTCTCGCGCACCTGGCCGCCTTCTCCGAGCGGCGCCTGGAAATCATAGGAGAGGACGGGAACATCGGTATAGGAGCCTGTGGCCGTGCTTTCCTGAAGGGTAGTTTTCCCTGTGGGATGCGTGCCGCCATGGAACATATAGTAGCCCAGAAGATTAGCACCGGTGGCAAGCTTACACACGGCAAGGGCATAGGTGTCCATGGAAGAGAGGAGGGGGCGCCTGTGGAAAGTACACTGGATGCCGCCGCCAAGCTCTGCGGTGAGGTAGGGCCAGTCCATGACATGATAGGTGAAATGCTCTGCCTCCCTGGCCCAGTCACTGCCGATGAGCGGATCATTGGGGGCATACTGCAGAAGATAGTTGGCGTTGGGTGCAAGGGGAGTAAGCGATTGCTCCCAAGGCGCATCCGCATAGCCGCCGAGGACGGGGAGCATTTCTCCGTCGACCACGTTCGCTCCGCCCCAGCCGGTGGCCGTATAGATGGGAACGCGGAATCCTGCCTCCACGGCTAAACGCTTGAGGGTGCGCATGTGCACAAGTCCATTTCCGCCGCTCTCCCCACCGCAGTGACCGTATTCGTTCTCCAGCTGTATCCCGATGACAGGTCCTCCGTCGCTGAACAAAAGCCCCTGTGCGCAGGCATAAATCCGGTCATAGAAGGCACGGACATACTGCAGGTAGGCGGGGTCATCCGTTCGAAGTTGGATCGTGGCGCTTTCCTGCATGAGCCAGTCGGGAAATCCGCCGTTTCTGCACTCACCGTGCGCCCAAGGACCGATGCGCAGCATTACCTCCAGTCCGACTTCCCTGCAGGTGAGAAGAAACTGCCTCAGGTCTAGATTCCCGTCTGTGCGAAAGCAGCCCTTCTCCTCCTCGTGATGAATCCAGAAAACATAGGTGGCGACAATGGTGATGCCGAGCGCCTTCATCTTGCGCAGCTCGATTTCCCATTCACGGGAAGGATAGCGGGAGTAATGGAATTCTCCCATCACAGGATACCAGGGTTTCCCGCCCCGCAGAAGATGATGGCGGCTGGCTCCGATGACGTTGCTCTTGTCCTGGCTTCCGATGGAAACGGGTGAGTTGTCGGTATCTTCAGGCAGGAAGGTCAGTGTGTACTGCTCCATGGCTTTATCGCTCCCGTAAAGTGATGCTTGAAGCTATTCCACACGGGAAAAGATATCCCTGCATGCTTCTGCCCCTCCCGATGTCGGGAGGGGCAGAAAGGTTACTTCGCGGAGACGACACGTTCGCCGCCGACGTAGAGCGTATATCCGTTCAGGTTGATCTGGTTTACATCCCCTTCAAAGGCGTCCAGATAGCTGTCGCCGGTGAGTGTCCAGGTGGAGGAAGCATCCAGCGAGAGAGAAGCGCTGCCCGTCTGCGATGCATTGACGGCGCCCGTATAGGAGGAACCCTCCGAAAGCGTGACAGTGACAGAGGAAATGGCATCGGTCACAATATCGCCTGCAGCCTCCTGATGGCTGAGGGTCAGCTGAACATGACCGCCGTTGCTTCCGCTTTTTCCCCAGCTGTCAGCGGTGGCGGAAAGCAGGGTCGAAGCGTCCTCGGAGAGGGTAAGATCTACGCCTTTAAGGGATATGGCAGTGCTTACGTTGGTGACATGGAACATGGAGCCTGTGTTGCTCTTCAGACTTCCGCCTACCATTGTGAAGGTAGAACTGCCCTCCTGGGCATCCCCGGACATCGACTGATAGATGAGCACATTGGTCTTCTCCGTCGATTGCCCGTTGAGGATGGCATTGTTGCCTGCAAGATCTGCATTGATGAGGGTGACCGAGTTGCCGCCCTCAATGACGACAGCCTCGGATGCGGTGCTCTCCAGCACAGCGTCCGTGATAGTGATGTCTGCGGTGGAATAGATGGCGGGAGAACCGACACCGGATGTGGCAAAGGAACCGCCATTCACCGTTACCTTTCCGCCGCCGCGGTCAGAGCGGATGGCGGCCGAGGAGTGACCGGAGGTGGAGACGGTCACGTTGTTTGCGGTCATGGATGCACCGCCGGTGGTCATGAGGCCGCCGGAATTGTCGCCCGTGGTCTCAATGCTCGTATCCGAAACGGTGACACTGGTTCCCTGACCATAACTGAAAATACCATTGGCGTGGGTTCCGGACGAAGTGACGGTGGCGTCCGAGACGTACAAATTGGCACCATCCTTGGCGAGTACGGCAGCGTTTATGCCATAGAAGTCTGCGGATTCGCCGGTGGAGGAGCCGGTCTTCTCGACAGTGCTGTCACTTACGTGCACCTCGGATGCGCTGACAAGCAGCGCGTTTTCGCCGTCCGTCTGGGAGGTGTAGGTTTCTCCGGAAGCGTCCTCGGAAAGTGTCAAGGCAGCAGTGTATTCCATGCTCTCTGCCTGCTGGAAGGGAGCGTTTCCGGGGAATCCGCTTTCATTCGGGCGAGCGGGCGGTTCGTTACCATGCTCCATGCCGGGCGTCCCACCCGAGGGAGGAGCGGGAAGATTCCCCTCTGGAGCGTCACCGGTCTGCCTGTCCGGGGACATGGAATCCGGGAACTGCGGTGCTTGCCCCTCTGGCAATTCCGGTCGGGCATCTTCTCCATGGCCGCCAGGCATCTCATTACCTGGGGTGTTGGGTATGAGGCCGCTGCGAGGCCCCTGTCCGGGTTGGCCATTTCCTGGCATCTGAGATGGACGGTCGCCCGGCCTGTTTCCTTCCTCGGGGCGTTGACCGAAGGAAGGAAATTGCGGGTTATTTCCTGTGCTCTCGGTTCCTGTGATCTGGTTTCTCGGTGTATCGGTGGGACGAGCGGAATCTTGCTCTGCAAGCGCTGGAAGGGTGGATACGGTGATGCAAGCAGCGAGCATAAGTGCTGCAATCTTTGTACGCTTCATGTGGTAGCCTCCTATCATTGTAGTAAGGATCGTCCGCATCTCTTTCGGACAGGTGTATCCTACATCGGAAAGCTTGAATGAAGATTGAAAATGGGTGATGTATAAGGCCTATGAACGGATGCTGTGAAACATTGTAGCCACGCTGAAGCGTTTCTCACAGCTGTCCATACTGGGCTAAGGTCGGAAAAGAGACACGACAGAGCATAGGTTGTTGCT
>JAFUZB010000033.1 GCA_017476845.1 Clostridia bacterium | reverse complement strand
CAGGGCAAAGGACACCTCGTTTCTCGGATGCAGCAGCACGGCGCAGGCCCCGATGTGCCGAAGGGCCATAAGGGTGATGGCGCCCCGCACACTGCGCTCCGGGACGAAGCCGACCAGGTCGCCTGCCCCGAGCCCCTCCTCCCGGTAGCGTGCTGCGAGTCCAAGGATACGTTCCCGGATCGTCTCCGCCGAAAGCCAGCCATCCCTGTCTCCCCACAGCGGGTTTTCCCGGCCGTCCTTACACATCGCGTCCATGTAGTCCCACAGTCCCTGCTTCTTCGGTGTCTGCATGCTGCCGTCTCCACTTCTGTCAAGCTCGATGGAAAAACGAGGTGCCCGGATCATTGGTTCCGGGCACCTAAGGAAATTACTTCTTTTTCTTCGCCAGGCGCGTGCCCATGGTGGCAATCAGCGTGCCAAGGAAAGCAAGCACATACAGCACCAGACCCACGCAGGTCCAGGTGAAGGCCGTATATTCATTGGCGGGGTGATTGACCGGATTGAGCAGGTCGGCGATGAGGTCAATGCGGGCCACCACGAAGGTCACCACGGCATACCCCATGCCCACAGAGAGCAGGAAGGTGATGATACCGGTGATGGTATCATTGATGATATTGGGAACAAACATGAGCACAAGCGAGCATGCACTCACGATGAGCGGGAGCAGCACCGTCAGGGTGTTCATCCCGGTGCCCGCAAGATAACCCACAGAGGAGTTTACGATGTAGACAACCACGCCTACGAGGGCGAGGACGGCAGCGATGCAAAGGATCTTGCCGAAAACATTGACCTTTTTCGTCATCTTACTTTGCCCCCTTCTTTTTCTTGGCGCTGAGCACTTCCAGCGCAATCCAGAGGACGCCGAACACTGCGGTGCAGGCGATACCGGCCGTCTTCATGTTGCGGTAGATCGCACGCCACGGAGTATCCACCCACTCGCGGTGGGAGGTGGTATCCTGACCGTTCATAGCGGCGGAATGAGCCAGAGAATAGAGCGTGTACTTGATGTCCTTCTTCAGGGCCGCGGAGATCTCCGGATCGGCGGAGAGCTGATCGGCGGTGAAGTACGGGTCGGAGACGCCAAAGCCGCAGAAGGCAACCGTGCCGTAGAGCAGGGATTCCTTCGGAGCTGCCTTGGGTGCAACACCGGTGAAGTCGGTGACAGAATAGCCCTTGAAGCCCCATTCGTCACGGAGAATATCCTGCTGGACACCCTTGTTGGCAGACGGAGCGACAGCGCCGATACGGTTGAAGCTGGTCATGACGCCCAGGGCACCCTCGGTGTAGAGCGCGGAATCGGCAGACAGGGAGGCGGGCTTACCGTTGGCTTCGATCATCTGCTGGAAGTTACGCAGTTCGAGCTCACGGGCGGCCTGCTCGGTCATGAAGGTAGCGATACCGGAGCGGTTGATCTCCTGATCGTTGAAGCCCAGATGCTTGACGTTGACAAGGCAGCCCTTGCTCTGTGCGCCCTGCACCACGGCGGAACCGGTATAGCCGGAGAGAATCGGATCCTCGGAATAGTACTCTGCACCGCGGCCGTTGTAGCCGTGACGATGGAGGTTGACGCCGGGGCCGATCATGATCGGATAGTTGAACATAAGGGTGGACTCGCCCAGGATCAGTTCGCCGTTGCGGATGGCGAGCTCTTTGTTCCAGGTGTAGGCCAGGTTAGTCGGGGTCGGGGCGATACGGGTGCCGTAGCCTGCGACGGACTCGTCATAGCCGTCCATCTCGGCATACATCTTGCCCTGATACTGACCGTCGACACCGTAGGTGCCGCCGTCGGAACCGCCGGGGCCGTCATCGGCCTTGTTGCCCGGATAGCCGACGGAGTCGATCTTTTCAATGTTATGGAAAGCGGACTGTGCAAAGCCCAGGAAGTCTTCCACGGTCACCTGATCGACCAGCTCGTCCCAGGCAGCATCGTCCCAGTCGAGGTTGGTGTACTCATAGATGGTGTGGCCGTGATCGGTGCCGAAGGTCACTTCGGAACCGGTGGAGAGCTTGATGAAGTCGTTGCGCAGGAGCTCTGCGATACGGCCTTCAGCCTTGATGCCCTCATGGACGGTCGGATAGGTGCCGTTCCAGTCCTGACGGGTCATGTACTTGGCTGTTCCCTCATAGCCGGCGAAGGAATTGATGTCCATGCTCTGGTCGCCCTCGGACAGGCGGTTGGTGATGGCCGTTCCGTTATCGGAGGTAGCAAAGGTCTCGGTATCCAGGCTGTCCCAGGTCCACTTGTAGGTCTTGGCGGCATCGCCTTCCACGGCCTGGCCCTGAGCGACGAGGATGTTATTGAGTGCGACATGGCTGTCGTCGCCGATGGCGAGATAGTAATCGCCGGCATCGAGAATGTAGGTCTTGGCGCCATTGGTATCGTAGGAAGCAATGTTGCGAAGATCCACGGTCATTTTGACGGTCTGGGTGGAACCGGGAGCCAGTGTCTGGGTCTTCTCATAATCAACCAGCTGCACGGCAGCCTTTTCTACCAGGTTCTGCTTGTCATAGTCGGTGTAGGGGGTCTGTGCGTACACCTGGATGACACTCTTGCCGTTGGCGGAACCGGTGTTCTTGACGGTCACGGTCACTTCAGCGGTCTTCTTATCCTCAGACACGGTCACGCTGTCGAGGGTCTGCTCGAAGGTGGTGTAGCTCAGGCCGAAGCCGAAGGGATACACGACCTGATCGGCGTACTCCCAGGTGCCGTCGACGGTAGCCACGGTGGTGTCCTTGGCGGTATAGGTGCCGGCCTTGGCTTCGGCAGCATTGTTGACGCCGGCGACGACATCGGCATAGCGGGTCTCGAAATAGCGATAGCCGCTGTAGATGCTCTCCTCATTGATGAGGTAGCTGTTCACGGAATCATCCGGGGTGAACTCGTCCACGTTCGCCCAGTCGACGGAGCCGTCGCCGCCGAAGCTGACCATGGCGGGAGAAACCGCAGAGTTGGCCAGGTAGATATCACCCAGATGGCCGGAGGGGCTGACCTTGCCGAAGAGGACATCGGGCACGGCATAGAAGCCATAGGAGCCCGGATAGCCGATCCACAGCACGGCATCCACCTGCTCGTCCTCCTCAACCTCCTTGAGTTCCAGGGGATTGACGGAGTTGACCAGGACGATGACGGTCTCGAAATTAGCCTTGGCTTCTGCGAGCACCGCCTTTTCTTCCTGAGACAGGCCGAAAATGTTGGTGGTGGTGGAATCGGTACCGCCGGTGACATAGTTCTTGCTCTCACCGCCGGGACGTCCGAAGACCACGATGGCGGCATCGGTATAGCCCGCATAGTCGTCCGCACTAAGACCCAGCTCTGCGATAGCGGCTTCCGGGGCCGTCGCGGTACCGGTCAGATCCAGATCGCCGGACTCGCTCGGGCCGGAGGAACCTGCACCGGCATACTCGGCGTAGAGCTCACCGTCGGGCGTCAGGTTGCCGCCCTTGGCGACGACCCAGTCCTTATACTTCTTGGTGACGGCAGGATTTACATTGAGTCCGGCCTTCTGTAGCGCGAGGTAGCTCTGGTTGCCGTCCTGGATGACGGTGGTATCCGGAGCCGCGCCCATGCTGTTGCCGTAGACCGGTGCATAGCTGCGCAGGCCCAGCAGGGTAACATTGGCACCCTCGGCCAGCGGAAGCGTACCGGCATTCTTCAGCAGCACGAAGCTCTCCCCGGCCTCCTCGATGGCGAAGGCGCGCAGCGCTTCCACCGCCTCGGCGGCTGTCTTGAACTCGGACTTGTAGATCCAGTTCGCCTCTCCGCTCTGTTCAGACACGATCCGGTAGCTCGTAGAGCCAAAGAAAGTATCCAGAGGCGCGGAGTAAGACTCCATAATCGGCGCCGCGACCAGAGACGCAATCAGCACAAAGATGGCTAACGACGTCAGGCCGCGGGAGACGCCTTTGAGTTTGGACATAGATTCTCCTCCTGATTCTCCATATTAGGGACTTTGATCCCCGATTCGTTCATATACTATACGAAATTTTGCCAGATTGTACAAGTCTATAGAGAACCACCTGCGCTGTAATTCTGACCACCTGCGTTATGGATATACGTCCTGCAAGCACAGAAAACCCGGCCCTCCAGTCGAGTGGGAGGCCGGGTTCCTGTCATAACGGATCGTTTCAGAGGGTGACCAGTTCATAGGTGCGCTCGCCCAGACCATGCTCAAAGGCGGCTTCCACCGTGCGGATGGCGTGACGACTGTCCATGCGTTCAATGAGGGCAGCCTTTCCGGGATCATCGGCCTGCTTGACGGCGTCATAGCATGCCTGATCCAGTGCGACCGGATCCGTGGAGGCAAAGATCCCAAGGTCTCCCATCTCCGGCTCATGCGGATGCGCATCGCAGTCGCAGTCCACCGAGAGACGGTTGGCAACGTTGATATAGATCATGGAATCCGGTCCCTTGTTTTCGTGCATCCAGCCGATCACGGCCTTGCAGGCATCTGCCATGGATTCCAGGAAATCGTCCTGCTTGGTCCCCACGTTCCAGCACTTCTCGGGATCGGTGGTGACACCGGCGGAGTGGATCAGGGCCTTGCCGTGGGTGGAACCGATGCCGATCGCGACATTCTTCAGGGCACCGCCAAATCCGCCCATGACGTGTCCCTTAAAATGGGAAAGAACCAACACGGAGTCATAGTCCTTGAGGTGCTCGCCGACGATATCCTTCTTCAGATGGAAGCCATTCTCAATCGGAATATCGAATTCGCCGTCCTCGTCCATGATATCGACCTTGCTGACCTGTTCAAAGCCCCGCTTATGAATCTCATTCCAATGGCTCTTTACATCCTGGCGGGTTCCGCCGTAGGCCGTGCAGCATTCCACGATGGTCCCGTTGACCTTGTGCACGAGATCGGCAATGAGCTCCGGGCGCAGATGATTGCTGTGTTCAGATTCACCGGTGGACATCTTGACAGCGACTTTGCCCTTGAGCGGAACACCCAGGACCTCATACATCTTGACAAGACTTTCGGGCGTAATCTCACGCGTAAAATACACTTTGCTCATGAAGGTTGTCCTCCTCTTCATGGGACTTGTGTCCCACACCGTTTGATAGCAAGAAGATACCATATCCTCTGCCGCTAAGCAAGCGGCACCGAATCCTCCGACCTCTGGTTCTACACGTCAGTACCCATGCCTTGAGAAAGCACCATGGAAAGTAGGCAGACCGAGATCGCCCACAAAGCCTTGCAACACAAGCGTTTTACAGAGAATGATAGGAAGTCTATCACGTCAATAGGCGTAATGTTCAGAGATCCTAGCATCTCTTGGGCGATACATCCCATACAATAGGAAAGAATATACAAAGAAGGTTTCTGTACCTCTCCCCTCTCGTCTGTCTGGCTGCTTTTGCAGAAATTGCAGGACCACGCTTACCTGCAGGAAAAGCAACTGGCGAGGGAGGTATATTCAGCACAGCACCCTATAGCAGGAGGAAAACCATGAACAAATCCTTGAAGCGTATCCCGTGGATGATTGGACTCATCGCGTTGCTCATCCTGAGCACGTTCTCCGCGTTGGCAGACAGTACCGGGGACGGCTGGACTTATACGGCACGGGCAGGCGGCGTGACGATCTCATCCTAGACCGGGACCAATGCGCATGTCGTCATCCCCAATGAGATTGATGATCTACCGGTCATCGCCATTGCCTCCCGTGCTTTTCAGGACAATGCTACGATGGAGACCCTGACCATCCCCTCAAGCGTGGGGAGCATCGGCACCTATGCCTTCAGCGGCTGTAGTGCGCTTATAAGTATCACGCTTCCCGAGGGCATCACGAGTATTCCCGGGCGTGCTTTCCAGAACTGCTCTTCGCTTACGTCGGTAGTGATTCCCTCCACAGTGACCGCCATCGCAACCGGCGCATTCACAGGCAGCGCTCTTTCGGAACTTTCTTTGCCGGAGGACATTGACACCGTAGGCAACAATGCTTTTCCTTCAGGCATTGTTCTGTTCGTGAACACGTCAGGCGGGTCGATGACCTTCGACTCCGTAGATGGCACCTATACCTGTATCGAATATGAGACCAATGGCGTGGATGCGAAGATCCATGCGTACACAACGCCTGAGAGCACGATCACCGTCCCTGACACGGTAGCGGGCTACACAGTCTCTGACATTGACAGTAACGCGTTTGATCCTGCGAAGAAACTGATCGCTGACCTTGGCGGCACGGTAGCGGAATTGCTGTCTGACTACGGATATGTGGTTTATGACCCTTCTGATCTGACCATGGGGCTAAAGAAGGAAGACGGTCAAACGGTACTGGCCCAGTATGATGGTACGGAGACTGCCATCACAACACCCGGCTATATCGATGCTATCGGTGCCAACGCTTTCGATGGCAATAGCACCATTGCATCCATCCGTATTCCTTCTGCTGTCACTCTTGCAGACGATGCGTTCACCGGTGCTGTAGCATTGACGGATGTGTATCTGCCCGATGACATGACATCCATCCCCTCTACCCTGCCGTCCCACCTGACCTATTGGTGTTCCAGAACCTCTGACACTGCGAAAGCACTCGGTGCCTCTTCGTATGCCTTCATTGACCCGGCAGAGCCCGACTTTACTTTGCAATGGTTTCAGGGCCAGAGCATAAAGACAGCCTTGAGGGTGGTGGCTTATTCCGGTACCGGCTCTACAGTGAGCATTCCATCACCCGTAACACAGGTTGGTTATGCCGTTTTCAAGGACAACCACGATATCGTAAGTGTAGACTTCCCGGACACCATTGATTTGATCTTAGAAAATGCTTTTGAAAATGCGGTGAACCTGACCAATATGGAACTCCCCGACAGTTTGGATGGAATTGGACTCTACGCCTTTCTCGGCACAGCTCTTCATGACATCACGCTGCCTGACAATATGCGCTTTGTCGAAGGCGATACGTTCCCTTCGGGATGCCGGATCCACGCCGCCTATCACAGTTGGGTAAGTCATGTTCTCTCAGATTGCGGTTTAACCTTCTATCGCCGCGCCATGAAGGCCGGGGAGCAGATCGAAACCATCGTGCAATGGGACAGTGGCCTCAACGGATTCCCTGTTGGCGTGGGGAATTCTCCCGGACCGCTGATCACAAAGACAGTTACTGTCACGGAAAGTCTCCCTGCTGATAACCTGTTTGGCTGCAGGTATATCGATGAACTGCTGTATGTTGTCACGTATAACGGAGAACAGGATGTAATTACTGTTCCGGAGGGTATTGAGGGCGTTGCTTACGTTTTTGGCGTATACAACAAAATGACGGAGGTGAAATTCCCTTCCACACTGAAGGTCATCGGCTACGAGGCATTCAAGAACTGCTCCGGCCTCACCAGCATTACCATTCCTTCCACAGTCGTTGAAATCGGATATGAGGCATTTGCCGGATCTGCGCTCCGATCGATCCGTCTGCCCGACAATGTGAACAAGGTCGGTGCTAGTGCTTTCCGTGATTGTACCAACCTAGCCTCCGTAACCTTTGTCGTCAGTGAAACGAATGGCGTCAGTGTAATCAGCGACTATGCTTTCTATAATACCGGTCTGCGGACAGTTTCCATTCCGACAACCACAGTGAGCATCGGCGAGTATGCTTTTGCTCAGAGTACGAAGCTTTCCGCGATCACGTTGCCCGAGAATGGCATTCTGGAAAGTATCGGCGCTTATGCCTTCAGTGACACGGGCATCACCGACCTGACCGTTCCCGGTACAGTCGAGGCGATCAACAGCTACGCTTTTTCCAACTGCCCGTCACTGAAGACCGCCACGTTATCTGAAGGGGTCAAATTCATCGGCGAAAATGCATTCTATTACGATTATGCCCTGACCTCGGTAGCGCTGAACAGTGGGGTTCACACAATCGGTAATAACGCCTTTATGAATTGCACCCAGCTCAGCAGCATCAATCTCCCGGATAGCGTCATCAGCATTGGGGAAGAAGCATTCGCCTACACACAAGCTTTGCGTCAGATTGATCTTCCCCCACGTCTGGCTACCATTGCCAATCGTACTTTCCAATATAGTGGCTTAACATCCATTGTTATTCCGGACAGCGTGATCACCGTGGGGACCGAAGCATTCGCTCAATGCTACAATCTTGTGAATCTCACCCTCTCCAGCAAAATGTCCAGCTTGGGCACCGGAGCATTCAATGACTGTGCCCTTCTCACCTGGGTAGAGATTCCTGACACCATGACTCGGCTCTATCCGTCTTTCGATAACTGCACCTCCGCCATCATTGTGCTGCCAGACTCTGTAAAGTATATCCAAGGCATTGTCTTTGATGATGTCCGCGTTGTGCTGGGTGGCAGGAATAACGACATACTGAAGTCTCTGGACAAATTCGGCTATGCCGACGAGCGGTCTTTCGTTTATACCTACATTGGTGACGATGGGATAGAAGACTATGACATGCTGCGCGTTGTGGATTACATCGGGACAGACAGCGAAGCAACCTTGCCTTCGGCGGTCGATGTCATTGGCCGGAATGCATTTGCTAACTGCACACAGCTTAGAAAGCTGATACTTCCCGACACTGGACTGACATCCATAGGTACCTATGCTTTCCACGCAGCGCTGGAGGTCATCTGTACGCCAGGAAGTGACACACACCAGATGCTGATAAGCGGTGGGTATCCCGTGGAAGTGGCTGGCTATCCGGGACTGTATGCAGTTGCCAGAGACGGCAAGCTGTACAACGCAAGCTATCACGGAAACGAACGCATATTTGATCTTCCTGACAATATTGCATCTACAGATGTCGAAGGCACGGAAGGTGAAACAGAGATTTATCACCCCGCAACCTTCCCTGCATCAACGCAATATCGTACCACTTTTGATTCGTTAAGTGCACAGACTTTGGGAAATGTAGGGTACTATATCACCGTAGCGGGTCTGGAGGACTACTCTTTCAGGAGAAACTATGTTCCTCAAGTTTATCCTGAAAGCACGCCTTATGAATATCTCTCTGAATTTCTCCCATATGACACCTGGTTTATGGTATCGTATCATGGTACTGACAGGAATCCTGTTCTCCCTGACAGTATTGAATACATCTGTACGGACTATCTTAACGTTGACAGCATCACACTCAGTTCTCAGGTAAAGGCCGTGTCAAGCATATATGGTTCTTTGCCAAGTTTCACGATTTATATCACAGACTCCGGAAATTTTAGGTTTGCCACTGTCTATCGCGATCTGATTGATTTTCGTTTGAGCTCAAAACGTCCCACTGTTTAGTTTCTGCATATCTTGCTCGATATTGACGCCCATTTCATACAATAGCTCGACAGACT
>JAFUZB010000418.1 GCA_017476845.1 Clostridia bacterium | reverse complement strand
TTATTTAATATTGTATATCCACATTTAGATGTTAGATAGGCAAAATAATACATCAAAATATTCCTTGGAAAATATTCTGAAAAATAATCCGGAAAATAATCAAAAGCCCCAAACAGGCAGAAAAACCCTTGGCATGCCTAGATTTGTGGTTACACACTCGCCCGGGAAGCAAGAGAAAGCGGCTGGCTGCAATCTTTTCATTGCAGCCTGCCGCTGTTTTCCTTTTCATCCCACCGCAGGGCACCATAGGGTTTACGCCTTCTGCTGCCTGGCTGCACGTCTCTTTTCTCTGAAGCGCTTAAAGGACGGTGCATTGGTGACAAGGGTAAAGATGGTCAGCACCAGCAGCACCATCGTAATCGGCCGCCAGAACATGGTCGCCAGCGGGTTGGTCGAAGTGGATGCGAGCGATACCGCGCGCCGGAAGTTACTGTCCATCATGCCGCCAAGCACGAGTCCCAGGGTGATCGGAGCCGTGGAGAATCCGCGCTTTCGCAGAAGGAAGCCGAGAATGCCAAAGAAGATCATGAGTCCCACATCAAACATGCGCTTATTGCACGCATAGGCACCGATCACGCACAGCACGGCCACGATCGGCAGCAGGATACGCTTGGGCACATTGATGATCCGGCTGATCCTCGGGGCAACCAGGAGGCCCAGAAGCAGCAGGAACACGCATCCAATCAATCCGCCCGCGACAATCTCATAGAAGTGCACACGGCCCATACGCAGGAAGGTCGGGCCCGGCTGCAGGCCATGGATATAGAACACTGAGAGAATGATTGCCGTCACGGCGTCGCCGGGCACAGCGAGGGTGAGCATCGGAATCAAGGCACCGCCAATACACGCATTGTTGGCGCTCTCCGAGGCGACCAGACCCTCATAGGCACCCTCACCGAAGGGATGGCTGGGATTCTTGACGATCTTTTCGCCTGGCCGTAAGCAAGGAAGGACGCAACCGGTCCACCCGCCCCGGGAAGCGCGCCGACAAACGTTCCGATCAGGCAGTAATACAGGGACCTGGGCAGTTCCTTGAGCACGGTACCGATCGATACCTTCTCCTGACCCATACCGCTGACCTGGCCGTCCTGAATGCCGTCAAAGATAACCGTGAGCACCTCGGCAAAGCCAAACAGACCCACGAGCGCCGGGACGGTCGGCACACCGGCCTTCAGCATCTGTATACCCAGGGTAAGACGCGGCGTACCCATAATGGGGTCCATGCCTACCAGGGAAAAGAGAATGCCAAGAAGTGCCGAGAACAGTCCCTTGGAAAAACTCTTGGTGGTCAGTCCACCCACCGTAGCCAGGCCAAAGAGCGCCAGGAGGAAGTAATCGATCGGCTGGAACTTGAGTGCGATATTGGTGATCGGCTGCGCCAGCAGCGCCATGGCGATAAGACCAAACACACTGCCCACAAACGAATACACCGTGGCATACAAAAGGGCCTTCCAGGCCTCGCCTCGCTTGGCCATAGGATAGCCGTCCAGTGTGGTTACCACAGAGGAAGGGGCACCCGGAATATTGATAAGAATCGCAGACAGCGCCCCGGAGAACACGCCCACGACATACACGCCCATGATGGTCGCCAGTGCGTCGGAGGTCTGCCATGTATAGGTGATGGACACCAGGAGTGCCGTCGCCATGGACACGGAAAGCCCGGGGATGGCACCCACAAACAGGCCTGCCACAGAGCCGAGGAAAACATAGAGGATAAAACGCGGATCAGCAAAATAGCCGAGTACGCCTGAGAAAAAATCCATTCTTCCTCACCTCCTCAGGGCAGACGGACATTGAGTCCGAGCTTGAATATGGCATAGAGTGCCAGGGGAGAGATGACAGCGACAAGCACGATGACATACCACTTTCTCTCACCGAGAAAGAGCGTCATCAGCGCAAGATAGATCGCCGTTGCAGCAAGAAAGCCGATATACCGCAGTGCCGCGTCATAGGCGATGGCAAGCACAATCACCACGAGCGCATCCCTAAACTTGACAAGGGCGCGCCTCCCGTTGTCCTCACCCTTTGCCTCCGGGGCTGCGTAGGTCGCCTCACGGATCATGCCCACGCCCAGAAGAATCGCGACGGCGGCAATGATGATCGGGAAAAGGAAGGGGGACATCATCCAGTTCACTTTATGCGCCACGCCCTGAAACTGAACAATGGAATAGATCAGAAAAGCAATCCCCAGCGCCGTTACCACCAGGCCGTCCTGCACGCCACGCTGCTTCAGTCGTTCCTTCAAACCAGACACCTCCAAAAAAACGGGAGAGAATCGCTTCCCTCCCGCATATCTTTGTCTGACTTATTCCCCGATCCTCGGGATGCCGAAGGTCTCAGGGCTGTACACGGCAGCATCTGCATCATAGATGAGCCAGGACACGATGGATTCCCAGGTCTTGTAGAAATCCTTCATCTCGTCGACGGTGGTGTACTTCTCGTAGAGCTTCTCCACAGAATTCTCTTCCATCCAGGCGTTGAAGTCCGGGTCCTTGGATGCCTCAACGGCAGCTGCACGCAGGGTCTCCTTGATGTCTTCGGGAAGATCCTTAGCTACGAGCAGGGAGAGGGGAGTGTAGGCGATGGAGAGATACTGCTCGGCGTTCTCGAGCTTCTCAGAGAGAGCGGGCACGTCCGGATACTTCTCCAGGCGCTCGGTAGCGCTGATGGCCAGCAGCTTCAGATCGCCGCTGTCAATGAGAGAAGCAACGGTAGAATAGTTGGAGTTGGTGAAGACAACCTGTCCGCCCATCACGGCCACGAAGCAGTCGTTGCCGCCGGCATAGGGGGTCAGGGCCGGATAGTAACCGAACTGATTGAGGATCAGCGCCTGCACATGGCCGGATCCGCCGGGGCCGGTGTAGGACATCTGGATGGTGTTGGGATTGGCCTTGATGTCTTCAAGAAGCTCATCAATGGTGTTGTACTTGCTGTCCTTGTCCACAACGATGACCTTGGGGTCATTGGCCACGACCAGGATAGGATCAAAATCGTCATAGCTCATGGTGCTGATGTCCATCACGCGCTGGGTGCCGAGGCTCTCTGCGGTGAAGAGGACCACGGAGCCGTCCTTGTCGGCGTCAAGCGCAGCCTGGCAGCCGATGGAGCCGGAGGCGCCGCCCTGGTTTTCCACGACGAAGGTGTTGTTGAGGACCTTGCCCAGAGCGATGGCAAACTGACGGCCGACCAGGTCGGTGGTTCCGCCCGCGCCGTAAGGCACGATCATGGTCACGCTGGAGAAGGGATAATCTGCTGCAAAAGCAGAAACAGAAACCGCCATAATGCTCATGACGAGCAGCACGGCAAGCGCAATCTTGGAGATACTCTTGTTGCTCATGATATATGGGCTCCTTTCACGATTCGGCAGGCTGTATCCTGCCCCTGTGTCGCCGCAAATTCTACCATGAAGGCAGGGCGTGTACCATATAAGTCAGGCGAAAATGCACCGAAAGAACATCTCCGGTTTACGCATATTCTTGCAGTTATCTGCGCTTTGGGGATAATACATGTGTTCCCAAGATTGCTGTTGGAGTGATTGCCATGACTGCCCTTCCCTGCTCTCTCATCCTCTGCGGGTTTACCGCCTCCGGAAAATCCGCTGTCGGAAGACGGCTTGCAGACGAACTGCTTGTTCCCTTCTATGATACGGATCAGATGCTGGAGGAAAAGCACGGGATGTCTCCGCAGGCGCTCTTTGCAAAGCACGGAGACGCCGTCTTCCGGGACCTGGAGCACGAGGTCGCCCTGGAGGCCGCCGCTCTCCCGCCCTGCGTCATTTCAACCGGCGGGGGCATGCTGACCTATCCCAGAAATGCCGAGGCTCTCAAAGCCTCCGGCAAAATCATCCTCATTGACCGCGCCTTTGATCGGATCTGGCAGTGTCTCTCCACTCAGCCGGACCGTCCGCTGCTTCGCGGCCGGAGCAAAGAGGATGTACGGGCCATGTACGACACGCGCATGCTTGCCTACCTTGAGTGGGCTGACATCTATGCGCACAATTACAACCTTCCCATGACCGCGCGCCGGCTCGCTGCCTGGGCGAAAACGCTCGCAGTACCTGAAAGTTAACAGAGGACTTCATCCATCGGATGAAGTCCTCTTTCTATTAGCCGTTATTCTGATTGCGCCACTGTCTGGAGCGGTCGCCTGCCGAGAGGATGCGCTTGCGCATTCTCAGGTTCTTGGGGGTGATCTCCAAAAGCTCGTCGTCATCGATGAACTCCAGGCATTCCTCCAGAGACAGGGGATGCACGGAGACCAGACGGAGACTGTCCTCGGAAGCGGACGCATTGCGCATGTTGGTGACATGCTTCTGCTTGCAGACATTGACGACCAGATCGCCGGGGCGTGCATTCTGACCCACGATCATACCTTCGTAGACCTCAATGCCCGCACCGATGAACAGGGTGCCGCGCTCCTGGGCGTAGAACAGGCCATAGGAATTGCTCGTGCCCGTCTCATGCGCCACAAGGGCACCGGCGTTGCGGTGCGGGATATCACCGCGCACCGGCTCGTACTTTTCAAACACGGAGGACATGATGCCCTCACCGCGGGTATCGGTCATGAACTCGCTGCGATAGCCGAACAGGCCGCGCGAGGGAACCAGGAACTCCAGACGCACACGGTCATAGCCGCTCATATGCTCCAGCGTACCGCGGCGCCGGCCGATCTTTTCGATGACCGCACCGGCCGTAGCCTGGGGCGTATCGACGACCAGACGCTCCACAGGCTCGCACTTGACACCGTCGATCGTCTTGTAGATGACCCTGGGCTTGCTGACCGCAAACTCATATCCCTGGCGGCGCATGTTCTCGATGAGAATGGACAGGTGCAATTCGCCGCGTCCGCACACCTCGAAGGCATCGGTGGAATCGGTCTCGTTGACGCGCAGGGAAACGTCGGTCTGCAACTCACGCATCAGGCGCGCACGCAGGTGGCGGCTGGTCACATACTCGCCCTCGCGTCCCGCAAACGGGCTGTCGTTGACCTGGAAGGTCATGGTGACGGTGGGCTCGGAGATCTTCACGAACGGGAGACCCTCCACGCACTGGGGATCGCACACCGTATCGCCGATGGAGATATCCGACATGCCGCACAGGGCGACGATATCGCCCATGCTGACTTCATCTGCCGACACGCGCTTGAGTCCGTCGTACTGATACAGCTCGCTCAGGCGCCAGGAGGGCGAGGTCACCCCGGTCTCCACATTGGTATGTACGACATTCATGCCCGCGCGGAACTTACCGCGGGTAACACGGCCCACACCGATACGTCCGACATACTCGCTGTAGTCGATGGTGGAGATGAGCACTTGTGCCGGACCGTCAGGATCGCCCTCGGGCGCCGGGATATACTTGAGAATCGCGTCAAAGAGCGGACGCAGATTGGTTCCTGGGGTCTCCAGATCCATGGTCGCCGTGCCCTTGCGCGCGGAGACATAAAGGATCGGATTATCCAGGGTGGATTCATCGGCATCCAAGTCGATGAGCAGGTCCAGAATCTCGCCGACGACTTCCTCGCAACGCGCATCCGGACGGTCCACCTTGTTGATGACGATGAGGACCTTCAGCTTCAGCTCCAGGGCCTTTTTCAGCACGAAGCGGGTCTGGGGCATGGGACCTTCAAAGCTGTCCACCAAAAGCAGCACACCGTCGACCATCTTCAGCACGCGCTCAACCTCGCCGCCGAAGTCCGCGTGACCGGGGGTGTCCACGATATTGATCTTATGTCCCTGATAGTGTACAGCCGTATTCTTGGCAAGAATGGTGATGCCGCGCTCGCGCTCGAGCGCATTGGAGTCCATGACGCGGTCCACCGTCTGCTGGTTTTCGCGGTACACCCCGCCCTGCTTGAGCATCTGATCGACCAGGGTGGTCTTGCCGTGGTCAACGTGGGCAATAATGGCGATATTACGGATATCTTCACGAACCATGGGAATCATCTTCCTTCGTTATATCTCAGTTGCGGGTGGAGGTATCGGTGAGCTCCAGCCCTTCGTTGTTCTCCACAGCCAGACGAATGCTCCACTCATTTTCAAAGAGCAGCACATCCCGTCCGTGGCTGTCCTTGGCGCGTCCGGAGGTCGAGGTCAGCCGCAGGTCCTCCACGGGCTTGGGTGTCTTCACGACCCACCTGACGAAGTGGAAGGGCTGGCCTTCACGCACGATATCCGCCTGGTACTCGGTCTTCATGCGATGCTCCAGGACCTCGAACTGCAGTACACCTACGACGCCCACCAGGAACTCCTCGCGTCCCGTTTCGGTGCGGGTGAAGGTCTGGATGGCGCCCTCCTCGGCGAGCTGGTTGATGCCCTTCTGGAACTGCTTGCGTTTCATGGAGTCCGCAGGACGGACACGGTTGAAGTGTTCCGGCGCGAATACCGGGATATTCTCGTAGTGGATCTTGGGACCGGTCGAGAGCGTATCACCGAGCTGATAGATCCCGGGATCGAACAGACCGATGATATCCCCTGCCCAGGCCTCCTCCACCGCCTCGCGTTCATCTGCCATGAACTGCTGAGGCTGCTTGAGCGCCACCGGCTTGCCCGTTCCGCTGTGCCATACCTCCATGCCCTTCTCAAAGGCACCGCTGACGATGCGCATGAACGCCAGACGGTCACGGTGTGCCGGGTTCATATTGGCCTGAATCTTGAAGATAAACCCGGAGAAATAGGGCTCCTCAGGCTGGATATCGCCCTGGTCGCTGAGCCTTGGCAGCGGGGGCGTGGTGTACTGCAAAAACCGCTTGAGGAAGGGCTCGACACCAAAGTTGGTGATCGCGGAGCCAAAGAAGAGCGGTGTGAGCTCTCCCTTCCGCACAGCCTCCAGGTTAAACTCGTCACCGGCCACGTCCAACAGCTCAATCTCATCCTTCAGCCGGTCGATATACCCTTCATTGATGTACTCCGAGAGCTTCGGGTCATCCAGGGAGATATCGGTCTTTTCCACCATCTTCTGTCCGTGATCGCCGCCCGTATAGAGCTCCACCATGCGCGTATCGCGGTGGTAGACGCCCTGGAAATCGCCGTCCACGCCAATGGGCCAGTTGATGGGGCAGGAACGAATACCCAGCACCTGCTCCAGCTCCTCCATGAGGGAGAAGGGATCCTTGGCTGCGCGGTCCATCTTGTTGACAAAGGTAAAGATCGGGATATTGCGCATCCGGCAGACCTTAAAGAGCTTGATGGTCTGTGCCTCCACGCCCTTGGCCGCGTCAATGAGCATGACTGCCGAGTCCGCTGCGACCAGAACGCGGTAGGTATCCTCCGAGAAGTCCTGGTGACCGGGGGTGTCCAGAATATTGATGCGGAAACCGTCAAAGTCAAACTGCATGGCCGAGCTCGTCACCGAGATACCGCGCTGCTTCTCGATCTCCATCCAGTCTGAGGTTGCGTGCCTGTCACTCTTGCGCGCCTTGACCGAACCGGCCGAACGAATGGCCCCGCCATAGAGCAGGAGCTTTTCTGTCAGTGTTGTTTTACCCGCGTCAGGGTGAGAGATAATCGCGAAGGTTCTCCGCTTCTCCACCTGCTCATGCAGCAGGTCCCTGAATGCCTGCGTGTCCGTCGAAGGCAGCATGCAACCCCTCCATCTTCAAAATCCAAGAAAGTATTATCGCCACGCTTCCTTGCCTTGTCAAGAAAACGGACACCAGTTTTTTCAAGGGTTTTGGCCCTCTTGTGGCAAGACAGATACAGGTGTGTTCTCTGGTGTTTTCCCGTCCAATGTATCTATCTCCCGCGCTTCCTTACTCGTCCACACAGAAGCAGAGAATGTCAAAATCCTTGCGCTCCCCGCCAAACACCCGCACAAGCCGCTTCGTCCCCTTGCGCCAGGCAAGCAGGGCAGAGCTGGGTCCACCGTCCAGGTTAAAGGCCCACTGCGGATCGAAATTCTCCTTGAGGAACTCTGCGGCAGTGGAGAGTCTTAGGCCCTTGGTATTGGTGGCCGTGAGAATCACATAGTTCTGATGATCCGCCTTAGCAAGAATGGTGCGCGTGGCAAGATGGTCCGCAAATTCCCAGGCATAGTCCACGATGATCTCATGGTCCCGTATCAGTGCACAGCCGTCATAGAATGACCAGGTAGAGACAGTCCCTGACGCGAGCACCTCCTCCGGCAGTTCACCGGCATACATGCTCAAGCCTTCCTCATTGAGCGCAATCCCGTAGAACGGTACATCCTCCAGATTGCGCAGTATCTCTCCGTCGGTCATGACGAGGCTTCCCCAGGAGGTAAAGAAGTAATCCTCGCTCTTACCCGGATAATCGTCCGGGATCTCCGGATAGGTCCTGGAGATATAGCCGCTTCCGTTGATGACCAGGGCCGCCTCCGGCACGCGCTTGGCCAGGGTTTCCGGCAGGGCAAGATGCGCACCCCACTGTGCGTTGACCTTGCGGATCTGCTGTCCCGGATCCTTCATCCATACCGTAGTGACATAGACCGTGCTTGTCTTGATGCCGGTCTTCTGAATGGTGAAGCAAAGCGTGTCCGATTCAAACCTGCGTGTCACCTTGGCCCCCTTCTGCGTCCAGGTGATAGGGCCTGCGCCCTCACTCAGGGCAGAGGACAATGCTAAAGCGCACCACAGGGTCATCAGCAGCAAGGCTGCAAGCTTTGCTTCCCTTTCTCCGCTTCTCTTCAAACCCAACCACTCCCTTTCCTGCCATAGGTTTCTGCGCCCATGCCTGCAATCCTGCCCTGGCGTGTGGTACAATGGGGCTATTCCATCAAGAAGGCAGGTGATGACCGTGTCGGAGACAGTGCGTCCAAACAGTCGGGATGCATACATTGCCTGCAGACTTTCCGAGCTTGAATATGTTATGGAGCAGCGCACCCGCGAAAAGGTCCTGGTCATCACCCGAGCCATGTCCAAGCAGGAAAAGAAGGCCTACTTTGAAAGCCAGGCCTTCCGCAACGCTGTCAACCAGACCAAGAAGAAGGACAGGGAGTGGAAAACCTTCTCCTCCGGAAATCTGGACCCGCAGGCGGAAGCCGAATACCAGAAGCTCCGGGGCCTGATCGAATCCGAACTGCGTGACGGCCGCCCTGTCGATCTTCCCTTCCTCCGTTCCGTGCAGAAGCTGCATAAACCGCTCAAGAAGGTGCGACAGGTGCTGGACTGTCTTACGACCCATGCACCAGAAGCCTTCTTTACCCGTGAGCGAGATGCTATTTTGAAGGATATGGAAAAACGGCTGCAGCGGTATTTCTCCACCTGTGATCTCCTGACACTGTGGAAAAAGCAGGAGAAGAGCACTCAGATTCTGGATGACATCATGTCCACTGTCTTCAGCCGTGGTCTCACACCGCACATTCTGGACCACTGCGTCGAAGAGGGGCGATTTACCGCCTATCTTGAGAAGAAGCTCTATACCGCCTTCCCTGACCTGAAAACCTGTGCTACGCTCATCTACTCCCAGGGTCAGAGTGTTGAACGTACAGTCAGCCTCATCGTTTCCAATGAGATGAGCACAATCTATACCCGTCTTCGCCAGATCTTCAACAAGTCCAGAATACGAAAGGCGCTCTCCGGAAACCGCATGCTGAAGGATATGCAGCGCAAAATGAACGAAGAGCAGGAGAAAGAGAAACGGCTACAGCACGCTCTTCTCAGTGCTATACCGGAGCATATTCAAGATCTGTTCCCGCGCGCCAGGCGCATGCACAGGCGCTTTCTTCTACATCTCGGACCCACCAATTCCGGGAAAACCTTTGAGAGCATACAGCGGCTGGAAGCTGCGAGAAACGGCATTTACCTGGGTCCGCTGCGTCTCCTTGCCTTTGAGCAGTTTGAGACGCTCAATATGCATGACGTGCCCTGCACCCTCGTCACGGGTGAGGAAAAGATTGAGGTACCCTCCAGCAGAGTACAGTCCTCCACCATAGAGATGGCGGACCTGGAAGCAGCTTATGACATTGCTGTGATTGATGAAGCACAGATGGTATCCGACAGAGATCGCGGCGGCGCATGGTCGGCTGCGATTCTCGGCCTCCTTGCCGACGAGATTCACCTGTGTGCCTCCCCGGATGCCGAGCATCTGCTCGTGAGCATGATCGAGGACTGCGGCGACGAGGTCACCATTATCCGTCATGAGCGTATGGCACCGCTTGTCGTCGAAGAGACCGGTTTTCAGTTCCCCGCCAGCGTGCGCAAAGGCGATGCACTCATTGTCTTTTCCAAGGCTAAGGTACATGCGCTTGCCGCCGAGCTCAAGCAGCTCGGATACGCCGTCTCCCTCATTTATGGTGCACTCCCGCCTGATGTCAGACGCAATCAGGCTGAACGCTTCCAGCGCGGTGAGAGCGATATCGTCGTTTCCACAGATGCCATCGCCATGGGCATGAACCTCCCCATTGCGCGTGTTGTCTTCATGGAAAGCGAGAAATACGACGGCGATATTGTGCGGCCACTGACTGACTCGGAAATCCGTCAGATTGCAGGACGTGCGGGAAGGTATGGACAGTATGACGTGGGTTATGTCAACGCGTTCGGTTTCAAAACGATGGTTGCCAACGCGCTTTCCCGTCCCTACCGTCCCCTCACGCATGCCGTGATCCGTTTTCCGGAGTCACTCCTCGGTCTTCCCCTCTCCCTTACACAGACCATAGACAAATGGATCTCCATGAAGGACAGGTCCTATTACTCCAAGGCCTCCACTGCGCGCATGGCAAGTCTTGCCATGACTATGGAAACACGAAACACGGACAAGGAACTCCTCTACGCTTTCCTGAGCATCCCATTCGATGAGACCGATCCGGACCTTCTGAGTGAATGGAAGAAACTGTATCACGCAGAAGCCGAGGGAACACATGTGGATGTGGCGCTTCTCCTTCCGGACTATCAGGACCCCGATCAATGTACCGTAAGCATGCTGTCCCAGCTTGAGGAAGAATATCGTCTCTGTGATCTCTATTACAATTACGCCAGACGCTTTCTGGATGACCCGGAAAAGGTGCTGACTGCCATTACCCTGCGCAAGGATCTCATTTCCTCAGGAATCATACATGTCCTTTCCACCCAAAAGCTGCAGATGCGCACCTGCAAAAGCTGCGGGCGTCATCTCCCCTGGAACTGGCCGTACACGTATTGTGACCACTGTTATTCAAACTACAGGTAATACCGCAAGCGACCGACATCCTTACAAAGAAGGTCCTCGTGTTCAACGAACCCATCGATAACGACCTATCTACATGGATACATCCGGATGCACTACTTGGTGCATCCGGCGTTACATGTTTTATACTTAATCGTTTAAGCCTAAACAACAAAAAGAAAGAGGCTCTCTCGAGTCTCTTGTATGGGAATCCGGCAGCGACTTATCCTCCCGGGCCGTCTCCAGCCAAGTACTTTCAGCACTGAAGGGCTTAACTTCTGTGTTCGGAATGGGAACAGGTGGGACCCCTTCGTTATGACCACCGGAAATCGT
>JAFUZB010000417.1 GCA_017476845.1 Clostridia bacterium | reverse complement strand
GACCTGGACACCTGACACGCCCTGTGCCTTCTCCCCGGGGGAGTCCCGCTCCCTTCCCAGGGCCATGGGACAATAGGCACCACTTGCCCTGCCTTTCCCGCTCCTCGCCCTTGCCCTCTCCCCCGCTATGGATTATGATGTGTCCACCGGTCAGGGAAGATCCATCGCGCCGCCATACCCTTTCCAGGATGACAAAGTGGGGGAGACGAGCTTGAAAAGAAAGACTGCCAAGGAGATCCTGGCAAGTTCCTTCCGTGAGCTTGCACAGACAAAATCCATAGAGAAGATCACCGTAGCGGACATTGCGGGCAACTGTGGCTACTCCTCCGCCACCTTCTATCGTCAGTTCCGGGACAAGTATGACCTCATCGCATGGGAATTCAGCCAGCATATCTCCGATATCATGAACCGTATGGGTGAAGACGGCTACACCTGGGAGCAGACGCTCATCGACGGTGTCCGCTACTTTCAGGAGAACCAGGCTTATCTGGCCAACCTCCTGCAGCACACAAGCGGCCACGATGCCTTCATCCTGTATATGTCGCAGATCAACCAGGAGGCGCTGTCGCACCATATCCAGGCCGTATGCGGCAAGGCAGAGCTTGATCCCGTCATTGACATGTGCGTGCGCATCTACAGCTACGGCACCGTCTCCATGTCCTGCGCCTGGATCATGGACAGCTATCCCGTCACGGCCGAGCAGCTTGCCGAGGCCTTCCGCAGTGCGGTCCCCCTCGCCCTGAAGCCCTATCTTCTCCCCGACAGCCCGTCTACTAAGTGATACATTTTTGCTCTTTTCTCTCATTTTGAGAGATTGTACCCGAATTTCCTCTCGCAAATCATGCGGATTTCTGTACAATACCCAATTGTATTGTGTACAATTCAATTGTGCGCAATCAGAGATTGTATATTATCGGGAGGTAACCATCATGGCACAGAACGAGAAAATCCTTGCAGGCCTTCAGATTATTGTCACCGACCTTGCCCAGCAGGCAGACGGACACGAGATTCAGTCCCGCGTTTTCGCCAGCAAGGGCTTCAGCAAGCTTGCCACCAAGTATGCCGAGCACGCCGAGGAAGAGCGCGGCTATGTCCGTCAGTGCATCGACCGCATCCTGGATCTGGGCGGCGAGGTCAAGCTCGAGGCCAAGAAGGAAGGCCCTGTATGCACCGATCCCGTAGACTGGGTCAAGTATGACCTTGAGGTCTCCAAGAACGGTTTGGCCTGGCTGGCCACCCTCGTGGAGGAAGCCCGCACCGACTACACCACCTTCGACATCCTCATGAAGTACTATCAGGATGAAGAGGAAGACCTGTTCTGGGGCGAGGCTCAGGTCGAGCTCATCGATACCATCGGCAAGCAGAACTGGCTGCTGCTCCAGCTGTAAGCCTTTTCTACTGAAGAAGTCCCCGCCAATCAGGCAGGGACAGTGTCCTTTTCACACACTGCGGGAAAGCCGTCTTAGGCCTTCCCGCTTCCGTCTTTTAGGAGGAATTAGTCATGTCTACCTCGACCATTATCTGGATCATTGTCGCCGTACTTGTCGTATGCTGCTGCTTCACCCACCGCAGAGTATTCAAGGCGCTCATCAAGCATGAGCCCATGCCCAAGGCACCCTCCTGGCACTTCTGGGTCAAGAAAGAGAACAGGAGAAAATAAGACGTGGGGGAAAACAGCCTTGAACACAGCCTTCTTTTGGAAGACATGCTGTGTTTTCCGCTCTACGCCTGCGCCAAGGAGGTCGTCCGCCGGTACCGCGCTCCGCTGGAAGTGCTCGGGCTGACCTACACGCAGTTCATTGTCATGACCGTACTCTGGGAGGAAGGCAGCCTCACTGAGGGCGACCTCGGAGCAAGACTGTATCTCGATTCAGGAACGCTGGCGCCGCTGCTCAAGCGTCTTGAAAAGGCCGGCATGCTGGTGCGCTCCCGGCCAAAGGAGAACGAGCGCGCACTGCTGCTCTCCCTGACAGAGAAGGGAGCAGCGCTGAAATCTAAGGCCGCCTCGGTTCCCGGCGCTGTTCAGAAGACCCTACCGCTCACTGAGGGCGAGCTTTCCCGGCTGCAGTCCTTACTTGGCAAGATGCTGGATGCCCTACACCATGAAGAGGAGGAAGCATAGGATGCTCCCCATCGGAATTCCGGCCCCGGACTTTTCCCTCCCCGACCAGAACGGGGTCCTTCACACCCTGTCACAGTACCAGGGACAGAAGGTCATACTCTACTTCTATCCCAAGGATATGACCAGCGGCTGCACCAAGCAGGCCTGCGCCTTTGCCGAGCTCTATCCCCAGTTCCGGGAAAAGGGCGCCGTGATCCTGGGCGTCAGCCGAGACAGCGTTGCTTCACACAAGCGCTTCGAAGAAAAGTACGGTCTCCCCTTTCCCCTGCTTTCGGATCCCGACATGACGGTGATCCGTGCCTACGATGTACAGAAGCCCGCCAAAGACGGCAAGCCGTCCAATGGGCTTATCCGAAGCACCTATCTCATCGGGGAAGATGGAGAGATCCTCAGATCTGAAGGCAGTGTCAACGCCGCCAACAACCCCTCTCAGATGCTGGACGCGCTCCAGGCCCTGTCGCCCGAGGAGAAGAAGCCTGCCCGGCTCCAGGTGGCCTACGCCTCCAAAACCGGACATGTGGAAAAGATCGTACAGCGTCTCGGACTGACCGATGCAGTGAAGATTATCGACGGCTCGGAGAAGCTGGAAGGGCCTTACGTCCTTTTCACCTACACCACCGGCAAAGGGAAAACGCCCAATCAGGTGGACGCCTTCCTGGCCTCGCATCCGGGGATTCTGGCTGTCGTGGGCAGCGGAAGCCGGGCCAAGAGCCACGTGGAAACCTTTAACTTTGCCGCCGAACACATCGCCGCAGCCTACGGGATTCCCGTATTGGGCAAACTCGACGGTGTCGGCACCGACGCAGACTATGATGCCCTATCAAAAGCGCTCGCCGAGCTGTGAGCAACATTTCGCTACTGGGAGGAAACACCATGGAAATCAAGGCCATCAAGTTCAGAAAAGACGGATTCTATACGCAGCCCTTCGCCTTTGGCGGTGAGGAAGGCCCCGACAAATACGACGGTTCGGTACGCTATCGCGGAAGCCTGCAGAACTACCTGATCGACACCGGCGACGAGGTCATTCTGGTAGACACAGGCCTTCCTGCCGGAACCCCTGAAGAAGCACCTGAGGAGAAGAGTCTCGCCTACACCGGCAAGGACATTTCCTCCTACATGGAGGCCTTTGCTGCCCTGGGCTATCGCCCTGAGCAGGTGACGAAGATTCTTCTCACCCACAAGCACGCCGATCATTCGGGAGAGCTGCGCTCCTTCCCCAACGCACAGATTTTCGTCAATGCTGACGAGGTGGGCGCTCCTGAGCTCCAGGGCATCCCGAATCTTTGCCCGGTCCATTTCACCGACGGTAGCTATTATGAGTTCCCGGAGAGCCAGAAGATCCGGGACGGCATCACCTTCATCAAGGCAAAAGGGCACACCAACGGCAACAGCATCGTTGTCGTGGAAAACGACGGTCTGTTCTTCATGATCCACGGCGACATCACCTATGTCGACGAAGCGCTCTATCTGAACAAGCTCTCCTTGGTCTTTGATGATCCCAAGGCTGCACGCGAGACCCTTGACCGCGTCCGTGCCTTTGTACGCGCACGTCCCACCGTCTATCTGTCCACTCATACTCCGCAGGGCTATGAAAACCTGGAAGCCAAGCGTGTCATGGATCTTGACCATCCCGTGGAAACTGTGCTCGCCGAAGTCGACTTCACCGCGAATCAGTCCACCGGAAAGT
The DNA here is from genome assembly GCA_017476845.1 of Clostridia bacterium. Lineage (GTDB taxonomy): Bacteria > Bacillota > Clostridia > Christensenellales > Aristaeellaceae > UBA2943. Next base: position 5,703 of record JAFUZB010000417.1, on the reverse strand, counting down.
ATGTCTGCTCCATCTGCGGTTATGTGTATGATCCCGAAGAGCATGATGGAGTGGCCTTTGAGGATCTGCCGGAAGACTGGCGCTGCCCGAGATGCAAGCAGCCCAAAGAGAAATTCAACAAAGCCTGATCTGGTGCTGAAAGCACGGAAAGACAAGGGGACGGATGATCTTGAAATCATCCGTCCCCTTGTCTTTTCGTGATGCGGTTCATGGCTCTCCCCGCCAGGCCAAGTATGAAGTCGGTGAGCATCCAGTGGGATGAGAACGGTGTCCTCCCAGAACAAGATAGCCGGGTGTACCTGGACATGCTTGGTGCTCTACAAGCAGAGAAGATTACACCCAGATTGTCGAATTGGCAGACCATGCTACTTGTCCCCAGCAGTGATACCCTGCAGGCATGATCTGCAGCAAGAGCGTGATGTTTACACCGACCTTATGCTTTCTTTTTCACATTCCGCATGTTCAGGAGCTTCCCAACTGTCAATGAACTCGCTGGTTGGATCGAATATGTCAACAAGCTTCGCTCCGTAGTGAACGGTTATCATTTCCGAAAACCATGCAGTAAAAATAAGCGCCAGGCCGTGGATATTAATGCGGCGAGAACGCGTTGTGTCCATCTGGGAAGGCCGATGCTGCCTGTAGGTGACAATCTCATGCATAGGCTGAAACGCGGGAAGAAGGAAAGATCGACCTGGCGGAGATGCAGAAGAGGCGTGGGATGACCGAGAGCACGTTCTATCGTAGACTCAGGGGGATACCGGGCGACTGATCCTCAGGAGAGCGAACCCTTCAAAAGGTACACCTTTTGAAGGGAGATGTTATTCCCTTTCATTTCCGATTATACCTATCAAAATCCCTGCATGCAACAAGATTTCACCAGATTTTTCACTAAAAAATACGATCATTTTTTCGGTTTTGCGAGCAGTTGTTCGGTTTTATGCTGATTTGAGTCTTTCCGCAAAAGGTGTACCTTTTGCGGAAAGACTTTTTTCGTGGTGGACCTGCGTCTGAATGGTCAGGAGAAGAAATGGAAACGGAGGATGTCACGGGGGGTGAACCGCAACTATGCTTGCGCGGGCTGTGCTCATCGTTCGTGGAAGGATCAACTGGTATTCTCTTGACATCCGGCATGGAAATATCCTATTGGCAGGAAGCGCGTATCGCGCTCCCCTGCCCTCCACTTTGGAAGTAGGGCATTCGGGGCGTTGGTTTTCTGCTCGTATATTGTCATGAGGGATCGTCTGTCTACCAGTGTACCCTCAGTGACCACCTGCATGCCAAATGAGACCTGCCTCTGGAAAATACACCCTCTTCTTTTCAATGCATATCTCAAGCGCATCATCCATTATAAAGATGACTCCACGGGGTACCCACACATCATAAGTTTGCTTGCCTTATATACTTCCTTGGCATTTTGACACCCCACCTACCGTCAAAAACCGTGTCTGCCAAATCTACAGCTGACCACGCACCTCATAGCTATATGACCAAGGTGGCATATCCGCTGCTACGCTAATCACTCTGTACTTGCGCTGTATGCTTATTGCACATACAGGAAACAACAATGGTATGAGCATGTGATTTCACATGTTTATGATACACAACTGTCTGCCGGGAGGTTACCGATATGCGACACTCGTCTCTGATGCTCTTTCTTCTCATCCTACTTTCACTCTTCATAGTTACCGGACTTGCAGAGGATAACACCATCAGTTATCAGATTTTCCCTGAATCCCCTACCAACTTTGATAAGGTCTCGATTGTGCTTGACCGCGTCTATGACCGTATTACTGTCACGCGCTATGAAAATGGCAGGACCAATTGGTCCACCAGTGATTACGACACAGCGCAAATCAACCTTGGCATCCTTCCATTCGGCAACCAGTATTACACACTCGAAGTTACACAAAACGGTGTCTCTTACGGTCCGGTTACAGTGGAATTTGCTGTAACCATGGCAGAACCGAAAAACGACTCCGCAAACTTCACCTATCAGGTCAAGAACGGATATGCGGTTATCACCGGTTACACCGGCAGCGAGAGTTCACTGGTGATACCCTCAATGCTGGACGGTTATCCAGTCAAAGAGCTAGGCGACAAAGCCTTCTATGAAAAATACGGCATAGTTAACATTTTCATTGAGGAAGGTATTGAAATTATCGGAAGCTACGCTCTGTACTTCAACAGAGAGCTACAATATGTTCACCTTCCGGATTCGCTTCGCGAGATACGCAGGGCTGCGTTCCGTTATTGCAGTCAGCTTTCCGAAGTCATCATACCGCAAAACGTCCGGATCATCGGGAGTCACGCTTTCGAGTCCTGTTCCCGTCTCTCTTCCCTCTCCATCCCTCATGGTATTGAGACTATTGCTGCAAATACCTTCAATGGCTGCAGTCAACTCAGGGAGGTCTCTCTTCCAGATGGCCTCACTTCGATCGGTGACAGTGCTTTCCAGTATACCAGCCTCACCTCGATTACACTTCCTGCATCCCTGCTCTCCCTTGGAAAAAATGCCTTTGCTTACACACGACAGCTAACAGAAATCATTATTCCCGACGGTATCACCGAGCTTGCGGAAGGTCTGTTCACCGGAGGCGGCCTTCGTGACATCACGCTTCCCTCGACACTCCTCTCCATTGGTGAAAATGCCTTTTCCGGTTGCGATCTATCCACACTGATTCTCCCGGATGCACTGCAGTTTATCGGTCAACACGCTTTTTCAGGGAACAGTCTCTCCGGTGTTGTGGTTCCGGCTTCTGTAACCGAAATCGATGGTGATCTGTACGAGGATCTCAGTCTTTCGCAGATCACAGTATCGGCAGACAATGAAGTCTATCGCCTTGAAAACAACATATTCTTTAATGCCAATACACACACCGCGTTGCATCTCTTCAGCAGCGATAGTGAAACCTTCATCCTGCCTGAAGGCATTCAGCACCTGGCTTCCGGAGCAGGCGCTAACCTACGCATTTCTGCAGTTAACCTTCCTAATACCCTGGAAAGCATTGGCGATGACTGTTTCAATGGCAACTATAACCTGCAGACGCTGGTTATCCCGGATAGCGTCACAAGTATCGGTTCCGCCTTCCGCGACTGCGATAGTCTCGTCACAGTCTCCCTGCCTGCTACAATCGAGTATCTTGATGAGTTCGCCTTTGACAACTGCCCGAATGTCACGTTTACCATACGCGATGATGACATTTCACAGGTTCTTTCTAGCTTTCTCGCGCTTCGCGAAAGCCATGTGGATCCGCACATTGAGGTCACAGTAGACCGCGAATCCGCACAGACAGGTGATGTGGTGACCTGGACCATTTCACCAATCATCAACACATATGATAGACTTGGTTTCTATGTCTTTATCCAAAATCGTGAGCAGGATTATTTCCGTGATTACTATTTTACTGATGAAGATACATTTCCAGTCACGATCTCAGAAGTGATGCGCTATAGCGGCACCTATACCCTGAGATACACAATGTATGCGCCCGCTTACCAGTACGAGGATGTGTGCCCTGTATCCGTAACCGGTGATGAATTCACCGATTCCTTGCAGTATACCATCGAAGCAGACAGAGAGACTGCACATGGTGATGAAATCGTCACATGGACCGTTACACCATATGGCGGGCAGCCGGATTACGAGATCCATTTCAAGTTATCGCAGCAAGGCCCCTTTGATGATTTTCTTTCCCCCTTCGAAGAACAAGTCAAAATCTCTCACGGCGAACCTGTCACTTTCTCTCAGCAGCTCCTCGTTGGTAAAGAAAACTCACAGGTCTGGTGTAATCCAACGATCGATATATTTGACAGTACCGGTGCGTCTGTCTCCGGTGCTGATGTGAATGGCGGTATATCGTATGCAGATCCCGTCTACGTTTTCCCTTACGCTTACGGCACAGCAGTCGAGGGCGAGCCCTGCGTAGGCGGTGAGGTCGTATACACCTTGACACCCAGCGGCAGTGTCGGACCTTACACAAACTTCACTATCTCCTTCACCGCCAACGTCGACTCTGTTTTACTTAAGCAAGTTACCATACCTGTAGTACAAGAGAATGAACCCGTCTCGGTTACTCTCAGCATACCTGCTGATGATTCTGACCCTTCTATCCCTTTCTACCGTGACTACTTTATCATACAAAGTTTCACCGACGCATTAGGATATAACTGGTATTATGGGCCCAACGGCTATGCACATGGTGGTATCGACCCAGTCAGTCGCCTTCACACCTCCATTGTCCCTCAGGTAACGAATGCCATCGTCGGAGATACGATCCGATGGGATATTACTTCCGGCCGTGACATCTATGATAACACTGCAACCTATCTTCTTCAGGAAAGTACGGAGTTCCTGATTACACCCTGTCTGAAAGAGGAGAACGGCACATTAATCGAGCTTTCAGATCCTGTCTATATGGAGTCACATGGTGAAACTCTTTCCTTCTCTCTGCAAGCGCCCTCCGCTGGGACTTTCGTTCTTAATGTATTGGTCCGCGATAATATCCTTCCAAACGGCGAAGCCTTTATCGGAGGTGAAGTCAGCGTCCAATCGCCCTTTACCGCCTCAACCACCCTGCATCTTCCTGCATCTCTCACCGTAGTTCAGGAAGAAGCCTTCCTGGATACTGCAGCAACCTCGGTTGTAGTACCCGAGGGATGTATAAGGATCGAATCAAAGGCTTTCACCGGTCCGAACCTTCTTGCCGTGTCCTTGCCGGAGAGTGTTAACTTCATCGCTGATGATGCCATAGCCTCCGGCGTGACCGTGTGGTGTGTCCCCGGCTCCTATGCTGCCTCATGGGCGCAAGATCATGGCTACCGCGTTGTTTTCCAGTGATTCGCTTCTGCATACCTACAACTGCATACGTGATCGCCTTCTACGAAGATGTATACCTGTTTTCTCTCCGCCCTATAAGATTCATTTGTGGATAAGCAAATCACGATAACTGCAGATAGGCAATCTCACGAGTGAGAGATCATTTCTGCTTTCAGTTGTTTCTCCACGCCACGCTCATCTTATGCAAATCTAAAATGCAACTTTAGATTTGCATAAGATGAGCGTGTTCTCATGTTTTACGTAAGAACAATTGCGGCTGACGCTTGTACAGCAGGCGTCATGTTTATTTGCCACTTTATTTGCTACTCTACAGTGGCAAATAAATAAACTTGTTGTCAGGGCTTTCTGCCGTTGTCAGCGTACCGCTTCTGTATCTCTACGATCACCAGTGCACCGGACGCAATCACAGACACTGAAATGCTTTCAATAGCCACCGCTTTCGGTTGACACGACGCACTTGTTCTAGCAAAATCCAAAATGCTACTTTGGATTTGCATTACTTGAGGTGCTCTCATGTTTTACGAACGAGCAATCGAAGCGACAATCCGCAATGTGAGCGCGACATTTCCCGTGCTGCTGGTGACCGGGCCGCGGCAGGTGGGAAAGTCCACGTTGTTGGAGAAACAAGCGGAGCCAGAACGCAAGCAGGTTAGCCTGGAGAATCCCACACTACGCGCTCTGGCAAAGACCGACCCCGAGCTGTTCCTTCAGCGCTACGCTCCACCAGTTCTTATCCAAAATCCCGGATTATAGTGACTAGAACTGTATAAGGTGACGTAAAGTGCTGTGAAAAATACTGTATTTTCAACATGTTTCTTGACTTCCCGTTTTAGTCATCATATAATATGGTGACTACAACGGGAAGG
>JAFUZB010000032.1 GCA_017476845.1 Clostridia bacterium | reverse complement strand
TCGTCGGTGAGAAGGCCGCCGGTGGTGACGAGCATGGAGCCGAAGCTCTTCTCGGCACCGTAGGCAAAGATGTGCTCACCGTTCAAGGGACGAAGGAGGACGGATTCCTTACCGAAGTCCTCATCCACACCCTTTTCACACAGCTCGTTGTAGCGTGCAACGGTTGCGATGAAGTTGTCCAGGTCATCCCCCTCAAAGCCGAGGCGTCGTCCGAGCTCTTCGGCATCCTTGCCGGCATAGACGGTGGTGGTGCCCATACCGGTCACCTCGTAACCGGCATCGCCGGCCTCGATGGCACCCTGCATGATGGCATCCAGGTTCTCGTCCTCGCCGTTGGCATAGTCGATGGCCATGTGGCCGGGAGCCTGGTAGGTGATGTCCTCGCGGATGGAGTCGTTGAAGACGGTGAAGATCTTGCCCTGCGGCTCCTTGGCACCGGCCATGGCTGCGAGCACGATATCGCCGAAGCCTTCATTGCAGTAGCGCTTGCCGTGCTTGTTGACCCACAGTGCGGCGGTGGTGCCGATGGGATCTCCCGGAGAATTGCAGGGATAGACATAGTTGCCGCCCATGGAGGAGAGCGGTCTGGACTCAAGCCTTCCGCCTGCCCACAGACCCATCTTGATGCCGCTGCCGTCGTCGTCCATGCCGCCGATGGCGGTGTCCTCGGAGCAGTAGTCGGAGATCTCGATGAGAAGGTCACGGCACATGGAGGCATTGCCGCCAAAGCCGCCGCCGCAAAGGATGACACCCTTGAGTGCGGTAAAGAGGACATGGTTGCCTTCGCTGTCCTCTGCGACCACGCCGGTCACGCGGTCCCCATCCTTGACAAGCTGCAGCGCGGTGGTGCCGAAGTGATAATCGGCGCCCTTCTGGCGTGCAATTTCCATCGTGGCCTTGACGGGCGAGTCATTGCCGTTGAGGGTGGGGGTTCCGACCCAGGTGGAGATGCCGCTCTTCTTCTGCGTGTAGTTTTCGGAAAGCGGCCACTGACGCACGGTCCACAGTGCCTTCTGCTCGTCGGTGAAGCTGTCGCTCATCCAGTCAAAGCAGCGTCCGCTGTTCTTGGCATACTTCATGATGAGGCCAGCGCGGGAGCGGTTGTTGGTGCGCAGCTGCCAGTCGGTGACGAACTCCTGGATATCGACCTTCGGAACGCCCTTGCTGGCAAGGAATTCGCTGTTGATGTGGCCGACCTGTCCGCCGCCGCGGAAGCTCATGCGCTCCTCGGTCTGGCTCTCGATGACAATGACGCTCGCGCCCGCTTCCACGGCTGCGCGCGCTGCCGGCGTGCCGGCCTGTCCACCGCCGACAATGACGACATCGGCAGTGAAGGTCTGCGCGAAATCGGTGATGGGTTCGGGGGCAATGCGCCACTCGGGATCCTCCTTGGAGGCGGCACCGCCCGGACCTCCGGGACCACCGGGGCCACCGGGACCTCCCGGTCCGCCCTCGGGCATGGTGGAGATGACGGCTTCACCCTTGGCCTGGGCGATACAGTTCCTGGCTGCGTCCTGGACGGCCTGAGAGGAGATGGTGGCTCCCGTCACGGCATCGATGTCCGCACCCTGGTTGGCCAGAATGGCTTCCTTCATGGCATCGGCGATTTCGGTGCCGATGCCGGGCGTTTCACCGGACACATCGATGGTGACATCCGTGATGGACTGCGCATCAAAGGTCATGGTGACAATGACGTCGCTCTGGATGCCGCGGGAGATGGCAGAGTAGGTGCCCGGCGTATAGAGACCGGGGGCTTCTGCAAAGACCGGCGCACCGAGCTGTACTGCCGTCACGGCGCCGATGGCGGTTGCGGCAGAGCCTCTGAGGAAAGCACGTCTTGAGATGTTCTTTGACATGGCTGACTCCTTTCTTCAAAGCCCTTTTCAGGCTTTGTGTTATGAGAAAAGTATAGCATCAGTCTGTCCGGCACAATTGCCCAGTTAGTCAGGATTCTGCCCAGTTGGTTTGACAAAAAAATCGCAAGCACATAGAATGTACCCTGCAAACAATTTTACAGGAAGGGAGGGACGGCGGTGCGTCTTGCCATTGTGGAGGATGAGGCTGAGATACGCGCCTCCATTGCGCAAAGTGTCCGCGCGTGGGCGGAAAAAAGCGGGGCCGGTGTGGAAGTGAGCGCGTTTGAAAACGGAAGCGCTTTCCTGGAAAGCCCGACGTCATTTGACATTGTCCTCATGGATATACAGATGCCCGGGATGGATGGGCTGACCTGTGCGCGTCTGCTCAGGGAAAAGGACGAAAAGGTCCAGCTTATCTTTATTACGGCCATGATACAGTACGCGATCCAGGGCTATAAGGTAAACGCACTGGATTATCTCCTCAAGCCCGTTGATCCCAATGAGCTGGACCGTGCATTGACGCGGGCCGTGGAGCATTTGTCTACAAGCAGCGAGCCGCCGCTTACGCTTCGCTCGGCACAGGGGATCTCCTATGTGGCAGTAGCGGATATTCTCTTTGCCGAAGCCGTGGATCATGCCGTGATGGTGCATACCCTTCAGGGCGCCTATCCCGCATCCATGACACTCAAGCAGGTGGAGAGCCTGCTTGCGGGCAAAGGCTTTTTCCGCTGTCATGCGGCCTATCTTGTGAACCTCAAAAAGGTGGAGCGCATTACGGCAAGCGATGCGGTTATCGGGGCATGGAACGTGCCTGTGAGCAAGCATCGGCGGCGCGAATTTCTGCAGGCCATGGCCGGAGACTGGGGGAAGGCATTATGAATCTCTTCCCGATGTGCGTTATCGCGCTTGCGCAGACGGGACTGCTTTACTTCTTTGTAAGAAAGGATGCGCAAAGCCTTTTCGAAAAGCCGTGGAAGATCCTGGTGGTAGCGGTGCTCTTTTTCCTTGTGCAGTACACCAGTGCATGGCGCGACATGCTCTTCTATGTGCATGTCCTCCTTTTGTACCTGGTGAGCGGCGGGATCATCCTGATGTGGACGGGAAAACCCTGCCTGGTATGCTTTCAGCGCGCAGCCATCTGGCAGATCACCACGGGAGCGCTCCTGCAATCCCTGAGCTATCTCTCGCAGAAGGTGTTTGCTGGGGATGTCTTCAGAGACGGGGAAGTGCTGCCGCTGCTCCTGGCCGCCAATATCCTTCTCTTTTTGGCGGGCATGGCGCTTTTGCACCTGCTGCTGCTCATCCTTCCTTCCAGGGCGCGGGCCACGCCGTTTTCCCTGCTCCTTGTGCTGCTCTCCGCGCTTCCGTACCTGTTTGTCAGGCAGATCACCTTCTGGCTCCCCATTGAGGTGGAGCAGGTCACACCGGCCGTGGTGGTGACACTGCTTCTCAGTGCTGTGCTGATGCTGCTCATGGACGTAATCCTGGAGCGGATGATGCAAACCGAGGAGGAAAAGCGACAGGCGCTGGCCATGAAGATCAATCTGGAGCAGCAGAAAAAGCACTACGAGGTGAGAAAGACCAGCATTGAAGCGGTTCGGCGGCAGTACCACGATGTGAAGAATCTGGCGCTGTATCTGAAGAAAGCCCCGGGGAAGGAGCAGGTGGAGGTCAGACTCCAGGAAATGCTCTCGGATATGGCGGGGATAGAGACGCTCATCGAGACGGGCAATGAGGCGTTGGATATCATCCTTGCCGATAAGCTGGAGCGGTGCAGGCAGAAGGGAATCCCTTGCCAGGTCATGATGGACGGTGCACTGTTTTCTTTCCTGGATCCCCTGGACCTTGTTGCCATGATGGG
>JAFUZB010000416.1 GCA_017476845.1 Clostridia bacterium | reverse complement strand
CGGCCACAGGCTACTTTATCGCGATCGGCATATGCGCAGTGATGCGCGGCGTGCTCCACTACGGCGAGCAGAACCGGAACCACTATATCGCCTTTACCCTGCTGGCCATCATCCGCGACCATGTCTTCGGCGCCCTTCGAAGACTCGCCCCGGCCAAGATGGACCAGAAGAACAAGGGCGAATTGGTCTCGACGATCACCAGCGACATTGAGCTCCTGGAGGTCTTCTACGCCCACACTATCTCCCCGATTGCCATCGCGGTGATCACAAGCATCGTCATGCTGGTTTTCTTCGGCATGCTCCATCCGCTCTTTATCCTCGTTGCCCTCCTGGCCTATGTCACGGTGGGCGCCGTGCTCCCGCTTGTCGCCTCTCGCTTCATGAGTGCGGACGGCGTTGCGGTGCGCGAGGATGCCGCGGGACTGTCCGGGTTTATCCTGGACTCGCTGCGCGGACTGAGTGAGACGCTGCGCTATGGGCAGGAAAAGACCCGGGGCGAGGCGCTCAATGCGCGCTCGGAGAAGATGAACCAGGATCAGGGGAGGCTTTCTGCAAAACAGGGAAGGGAAGGCGCGATCACGGATATTGTGATCCTGCTGTTCTCCTCCCTCATGCTCCTGAGTGCGATCCTGCTCTATAACGCGGGCGCGGTCGATGCGCGCGGCGTACTGCTCTCCGTAGTCGGCATGATGTCCTCCTTCGGCCCGGTCGCTGCGCTCTCTGCCCTTGCGGGCAGTCTCACCAACACGCTGGCTTCTGGCGAGCGGGTGCTATCACTTCTGGAGGAGGAGCCCGAGGTCAAGGACGTGGTGGATGGACGTGACGTCACCTTTACCGGAATGGACTGCGAGCATATCTCCTTCTCCTATGACGGAAAGACGCAGGTGCTCCGCGATTTTGATCTCACCGTGCCCGAGAAGGGCATTACTGGGATCACGGGGCCTAGCGGTTCGGGCAAGTCGACGGCGCTGAAGATGCTCATGCGCTTTCGGGATGTGCAGGCGGGCAGTGTGGATATATCCGGCGAGGATATCCGGGGCGTGAATACGACGAGCCTTCGCAGGAACCAGGCGTATGTGACGCAGGAAACGCAGCTCTTTAATGACACCATCGAAAACAACATCCGCATTGCGCGGATGGATGCCACACACGATGAGGTTGTGGAGGCAGCGAAGAAAGCCTCGGTGCATGACTTTATCCTGACGCTTCCGCGCGGGTACGACACGGGAGTGGGCGAGCTCGGCGACCTGCTCTCCAGCGGGGAAAAACAGCGCATCGGGCTGGCAAGGGCCTTCCTGAGCGATGCTCCGCTCATCCTTCTCGATGAGCCCACAAGCAACCTGGACACCCTCAACGAAGGACATATCCTGCACACCCTGGACGGCGTGCGAAAGGAAAAGAGCATAGTGCTTGTCTCCCACAGGCCCTCTGTCAAGGCAGTGGCGGACAGGAACTTCACGGTGGAGACGGCATGACGGAGAAAGCGATTGAACTCAAGGGCATACGCTTTGCCTATGACGGCGGAGGAGAGGTCCTGCGGGACCTGGACTTTACGCTCAGATACGGCGAGTTCGCGATTTTGGCGGGCGTATCCGGCAACGGCAAGACCACCCTGCTCTCGATCATCTCCGGGGTGATTCCCGGGATCGTCCCGGGAAAGCTGGAGGGCAGCATCCGTCTGGACGGGCAGGATATGACAGGCGTTACGCTTGGTAAGCGTGCCCGCTTGGTGGGCAGTGTCTTCCAGAACCCGGAGGATCAGATTGTCCATGACAGGGTGGAGGATGAGGTGGCCTTTGGCTGCGAGAATCTCGGCATTCCGAAGGTGGAGATCGCCGAGCGCGTGGACAGGGCGCTCAAGCGCACCCAGCTCAAGGCCGGACGGGAGACAAGAAAGCTTTCGGGCGGACAGAAACAGCGGCTCATGGCCGCGGCCACCTTCGCCATGGGACAGAGGATTCTGCTTCTGGATGAACCCCTGGCCAACCTGGACCGGCAGAGCGCCATAGGCCTTCTCAGGACGCTTCGCGAAATGGCCAACGAAGGCTGCGCGGTTCTCATGGTCGAGCACCGGCTGGACCTGGCACTGGCCTTCGCAGACACGGTGTACAGTCTCTCCGAGGGCCAATTGATCGAGGAGAAGGATAAGGAAGCGCTTCGCACGCGCTCCCAGACACTGATACCCTACGACAACGATCCCATCACGGGCGGGCGCGTCCTGATCTCTCTTCGGGATGTCTATTACGGCATCTCGCATATTGACGTATTGCGCGGGGTGAACCTGGATATCCGTGCAGGCGAGCGTGTCACGGTGCTGGGGCCCAACGGCTGCGGAAAGACCACGCTGCTCAAGATCCTGGCCAGGCTGATTTATCCCTCCTCCGGGGGCTATGAGCAGCATCTGATCCGCGCCCAGCATGTGCACGCAAGACCGGAGTGGTTCCGTGCGGCGGGGTACGTCCATCAGAACCCGTCCTATCAGCTATTTATGCCCACGCTCTGGGAGGAGATCCTGCGCGGGGCCAAGACGAAGGATCGGGCCGAACGGATGATTGCGCTCTTCGGGCTGAGTGGCCTGGAGGGGAGGCATCCGCAGTCCCTGTCCGAGGGACAGAAGCGACGTGCCGATGTTGCGGCGGTCTGTGCGACCGAGCCCGGGGTGCTCTTCCTGGATGAACCAACGGTAGGGCAGGACGACGCGAACCTTACACGCATGCTGGAATCGCTGCATCTCCTGCAGAAGGAGAGCGGATGCGCCATCGTTACGGTGACCCATGACGTGCGATGCAAAGAGGCCCTCTCGGACAGAAGGGTCATTATGAAGATGGGAAGGATCATCTGAAACAAGTGCATGCCCGCAGCTATGGCTGCGGGCATACGTTGTAACAGAGAAAGTTCCATATGGATATGGCAAAAAAGCAAAAGGTTTCCGAGGAGCAAGCAAGAAAAAACGGAAGAAAAGCGCGTAAAGATCATTTCGGACGAGCGAAGCAAATCACATTGACAATTGTCATTTCTGGCGATATACTGCCCATGCAAACGTTTGCAAAAGTACAATTGGAAGGTCGGAAGGCAGATGCAGTCACCGTTTCGGGACAGACAGGGAAGAGAACTGCTGCTCCTGGGCCTACAGGCACATAATTCTTCGACCGGAGTCCCGGAAATGCTCCTTCGGGCATCCCGCGCAGTGCACAGCTTTGGCGGCAATCTGCTGGAAGCACCTGTGTACTGGTGCAGCTGCGAACCCGAGGAAGGTACCTTTGATTTCTCCCAGGTGCGTGAACTGATTGACCTTGCCAGGCAGGAGAAGCTCTATCTGATTCTTCTGTGGTTTGGGGTCAATAAGAACGGCCATCCGACCTATGTCCCGGAGTGGGTCAAGCGTGATCCGATCCGTTTTCCGCTCGTCAAGGGACCGGACGGCATGCCGGTGCCTACGCTGTCCCCTTATCCCGAGGAGACGGTGAAAGCGGATATCCGGGCGTTCGAAGCGCTCATGACTTGCCTTCGCGACTACGACGGTGAGACCGGGACAGTGCTTGCCGTTCAGATCGAGAATGAAGTCGGCTTTGCCAATACGGACAGAGACTATGGCGAGGCAGGAGAAGCCTGTCATGCCATGGCAGTTCCGGAAAACCTCAGGAGCGTTTCCATTGAAGGCAGCGATGCACCCGGAAATGGCAACACCTGGACAGCGTGCTTTGGCAGGTATGCCAATGAGGCACTCGCAGCCTGGAGCTGGGCCGATTTCATCGAGAAGCTCGCTATTGCGGGCCGGAAGATCTACGACCTTCCCATGCTGGTCAATGTGATGCTCGGTGAGAACAGCATCCGCGAGCCCGGCATGTGCTATAACAGCGGCGGTGCCGTCTCCCGCGTGCTGGAGATCTGGAAAAGAACGGCAAAGCATATTGATCTCATCGGCCCTGACATCTATCTCCCGGACCGCGACCGGTTCCTGGAGGTGCTTGAGGCCTACGACAGAGAGGACAACACCCTCTTTATTCCCGAGACCATGCATGCGGGCGAGCCGGTGGCCATGCACATGATGCATGCCTTTGCGGATCACGGCTGTGTGGGCCTGTGCTGCTTTGGCGCAGAGAGCATGCTGGACAGTGAAGGCAATCTGCTGGAAAGTGCTGAGACCGTCGTGACGAGCCTTCGGACAGTTCGCTCGGTGGCTCCGCTGCTTCTTCGCTACAGGGGAACGGGCAGGGTGCATGCCATCGTTCAGCAGGAATTCATGGACAGCCAGTATCTCCCGCTGGAAGGGTGGCATGCCGAGGCTGCCTTCGTTCAGGGCAAAGGTTTCTTCGGGCTCGGAAGTTATCTGAACGCCAGGGCGCCGGAAAACCGCGATCTCACACAGACGCGCGGACGGGCACTGCTCATCCAGACGGGGGAGAGTGAATTCTTCCTTGCGGGTGCCGGCGTGAAGGTCGATTTCCGCAGTATGCGGCAGGTCGGAGACGAGGCAGGCTTTGCTCGCCTGATGTCCCGCATGTCGACCACGCTGAATTTCCTCTCTGTGGAGGAAGGACATTTTGAGGGTGACACCTGGGTTACGGAACGGTACCGCAACGGGGACGAGGCCAACTTTGCCTGCTATGTTCACCGCGGCGAAGTCGTCCGGATCCGACTGAATACAGCATTCTGAAAAGGGGGCGTGCGAAGTGAAGAAAAAATGGCCGGTGCTTATCGTACTGCTGGTTGCCATTGTTTCCCTCTTCCTTCCCGCACTGGGCCTGCATGTGCATGCACAGCTGGGTGAGGAAACCGCAGCGCTTTTTCCCCAGACACTTTCACTCTGGGAGATCATCACCAAGGGAACGGGGGCCCTTCCCACCGACTCCGTACCGGCATTGAGCCTGGTGCATTTCGGCGGCTGGATGACGCTCGCGGGCCTGGTACTCATGGCACTCTCCGCCGTGCTGACGCTTCCGGAGAAAAAGGGTTTTCCGCAGTTAGCCTTTGCCGCGTCACTCCTGTCCATCGGATGCCTTGGCGGCGGTGTGGCGCAGCTGATGAACCTACAGACCAGCCTTCTGTACACGGTGCTTTTCACCGTCAAAGCGTGGGCCTATATCCCGTTGGTAGCCGCCTTTGTCATGGCGCTCATCACGGGGCTTGCGCTGCGCCATGCGAAAGCCCTCATCGCAGATGACAAGGTGCTCAGGCGCCTGAGTGCCCTCGTGGCCCTGGTTGCCCTGCTTGTCATGCTTTTGCCCGCCTATGTGATTCAGGTCCCTTCGACGCTCACCGACAATCCCAAGGACGCCGAGGCGATCTCGCGCAGCGTGAACCTCTATCAGCTGCTCCCCGGTACGGAGCCCAATCTGTACAATGAGGGACAGGCAAAGGGTGTATATACGGGCATTCTCACCGGCGATATTCTCGCCCTGGAACCCTACTCCGCAGACGGCACCAACATTTCCGGTATCTTCCTCATCCGCTCCAGCAACGCTGCGATGCAGACCGGCCTTCTGGCGGGGATGAGCTTCCTGGCGCTGAGCCTGGTGCTTGCCCTCATCCCCCGCGTCGACCGCTGGTTTGCGGTGGTGGCGGGAGGCTTGAGCGTCATTCTCATTATCGCCTCCTGCTTCGGCCTCCTGTTTGTCGGGGATGCGGATATGTATGCTGCCTCCTCCAGACAGCTTCTGCATCTGGGCCTGGGCACGGTGACACCGATCCCCTTCCTGGCAGGCATTCTTGCCCTGTTCAGCGTGGTGCTTGGCACACTGGGGATTGCGCGCGCTAACGAGCCCTACTTTGTCAATCCGATTCCCCAGGGCCTGCGCATCCGTTTTGTCGCAGCCGCCCTCATCCTTCTTTCCCTGGCCTGCATCCTGCTTCCCGCAGGCACGGTGTCCTACAGTAAGCCCGGCAAGAGCAAGGTCCAGGCGACAGCGGAAATCCGCGGTCTGGATGCCCTGACCTTCTCTACGGACGCCAAGCTTGCCGATCCCGTCGACAGCAAGGGGAAGGCCGTCTATGACGAGGATGACGCGGAGTACAGCCGCGCAGCCGTCAATGCGGCGACCGCCGGTACATCCCGCACGCTGGAGCTGCTCACCTGGGGCGCACTGCTCCTTACCCTGGTGGCCCTCGTGCTGCTGGTGACAAAGAAGAGCCCCAAGGCGATTATTCTCCTTTTGCTTCTGGCACTGGCGCTCAGACTCGTCACCTGGCTTACGATCTCTCGCGGTTTCCCCAAGGCGGTCATTGTAGGCTCTGGCAGTCTCTATCTGTACGCCTCGCTGCCGCTTCTGGTGTTCTCGGCTTTCTTCACAAACTTCGCACACCTGGAGGAGCTGCCCAAGAAGTACAAGCTCTTCCTCATGATGCTGCCCTTCCTTGTGGCTGTGTTCCTCTTCAGCTATCTCCCGCTCTACGGCTGGAGCTATGCGTTCTACAACTACAAGTTCGGCATTCCCATGGACCAGCAGGAGTTTGTCGGCTTCAGGTGGTTCACCGAGATGTTCACCAATGCCGCCAACCGCGACAACATCGTGCGCGTGCTCAAGAACACGTTTGGCATGAGCGGCCTGAACCTGCTCACCAGCTGGATGCCCATGATCTTTGCGGTGTTCCTCAATGAGATCACCCGGACGCGCTTTAAGAAGTTCGTGCAGATCTTCACAACCTTGCCCAACTTCATCTCCTGGGCGCTGGTATTCTCCTTCGCGATGTGTATGTTCGCCGCCGATACGGGTATCTTCTCCAAGTTCATGATGTCTATCGGCCTAAACGATCCCAACAATCCTACCGTGTGGCTTAACTCCAACGCCCATATCTGGCTGAAGATGTGGGGATGGAGCACATGGAAGGGACTGGGCTGGGGCGCGATCATGTACCTGGCGGCCATTGCAGGCATTGACCAGGAACTCTATGAGGCCGCGCGCGTGGACGGTGCCAACCGCTGGGCGCTCATGCGGCACATCACGCTCCCTAGCCTCCTGCCCACCTTCTTCGTGCTGCTCATGCTCTCCATCTCCAACATTCTCAACAACGGCATGGAGCAGTACCTGGTCTTCCAGAACCCGATGAACCGTCAGACCATCGAGGTGCTGGACCTGTATGTCTACAACATCACGATTGCCTCCAAGGGGACCTCGCTGTACTCCTACGCAACCGCAATCGGCATTCTGAAAACCCTCGTGAGCGTTACGCTCCTGTTCTCCGCCAACTTCGTCTCCAAGAAGCTGCGCGGCGAGTCCATCATGTAAGGAGGGGAGCATATGGCAAAAAAGGATAAGCAGCAAGGGCACCTGGAGCAGAACGGCGGCAGCCGGCTGTTCAATATCGTCAACTATACGGTCTTCGTGCTCATCACGCTCGCCTGTATTTTTCCCTTCTACTACCTGTTCATCAACACCATCTCGGACAACGAGCTGGTGCGCCTGGGCCGGATCCAGCTCTTCCCCCAGGGCATCCACTTTGAGAACTATGTGCAGGTCATGAAGATCCCGGGCATCCTGGACGCCCTGTTCGTGTCCGTGGCCCGTACCGTGCTGGGCACGCTGTGGACCGTGGGCGGCTGCGCCTTCCTGGGATATCTTTGCACCAAGCAGGAAATGTGGCTGCGCAAGGTGTGGTACCGTCTCATCATCGTGACCATGTACTTCTCCGCAGGCCTCATTCCCTGGTACATGAACCTGCGTATGCTGGGCTTCCTGGACAACTTCTGGGTCTACGTTATCCCGGGCCTTGTCTCGCCCTACAACGTGATTCTCGTGAAGACCTTTATCGAGGCCCTTCCGGGATCCCTGGAGGAGAGCGCCACGTTGGACGGTGCGGGCTACGGCCGCGTCTTCATCTCCATCATCATGCCGCTCATCACCCCGATCCTTGCGACACTGTGCATCTTCTCGGCCGTCGGTCAGTGGAACAGCTTTACCGACACCATGATGCTCATGCCCAGCGGCAAGTACTATACGCTCCAGTTCCTGCTCTACAAGTACCAGAACGAGGCTTCCTCCCTGGCCGCGCTTGTGCGCAACACGCAGGACTCCAGCTCCCTGGCCAATGTCGCCACCAAGCAGACGGCACTGTCGGTGCGTATGACCGTCGCCATGGTCGTCACGCTCCCGATCCTGTGCGTCTATCCCTTCTTCCAGCGCTACTTCGTCAAGGGCATCATGATCGGTGCCGTGAAGGGCTGATTCCCACTTGTGCTTTTCCCCTTTTCAAGGGGTGGCAATACAATTTCAATGGAGGTTCTGTATGAAGAAATTCCTTTCTCTCGTGCTCTGCCTGACCATGCTCTCCGGCCTTGTGGCCTTCCCGGCATTGGCAGAGGACACCTACCGTGAACCCATCACGCTGACCATGTTCTCCGAACTGGCCAACTATGCCGGCGAGCAGCAGGGCTGGTTTGGCAAGGTGCTCAAGGACAGGTTCAACGTGACCCTCAAGTATGTCTCCACCAACGTGGACAGCAATGCCTGGACGGCCGCCGTCTCCGCCGGTGACCTGGGGGACATCGTCTGCCTGGGCGACATGGGCGAGCACTTCGTCACCGCTCTGGATGCCGAGCTGCTTCTGGACTGGGACGAAGTGGATCTCACTCCGTACACCAACATCACCACCTATCTTGGCAATGCCATGAAGAAGGTCTCCGACTTCGCCGCGGAAGCCGGCCATGAAGGCAACTTCGGTTTCTCCTACGGCGTGGCCATGGAAGACGGCGCCTGGGCCGAACTGACCGACCCCACCTATGCTCTCCAGATCCGCTTTGACGCCTGGGAGAAGGCCGGAAAGCCCGCCCTGACCACCCTGGAAGACCTGCCCGCCTTCCTCAAGGCCCTGCAGGATGCCGTTCCCACCACCGAGAGCGGTGAAAAGGTCTATGCTTACGGCGGATTCCCGGATTGGGAAGATGCTGTCATGAAGTTCACCTGGGACCTGATGACCTTCTACGGCTATCAGGAATACGATTTCATGGGCGTGAACTATCAGACCCGCGATATCGTCAACCCCCTGGAAGACGGCAGCCTCTACTATCGTGCCCTCAAGGTCAACAACCAGCTCTATCGCGACGGTCTGTTTGATCCCGAGTCCACCTCCCAGAACTTTGACGCTTACACCCAGAAGCTCTCCAGCGGTCGTTATCTCATGGCGCTGTGGGGCTGGATCATCGGCAACTACAACAGCGCTGAGAAGGCTGAAAACAAGGACGGCTTCACGACCTTCATGATCGAGGATTCCGCTCCCGCCATGCAGACCATCTCCACCGCCGGTTCCAACCGTATGTGGGCTCTTGGCGCCAACACCGAGTATGCCGAGCGCGCCCTGGAAATCATCGACTGGCTGTGCTCTGAGGAAGGCATGATCATCCAGAACTACGGCCCGCAGGGTCTGTGCTGGGATTACGGCGAGGACGGCGTGCCCTACATGACCGACTTCGGCTGGCAGTGCCAGGAAGACAAGAAGAACACCCAAATGCCCACCGAATTCGGCGGCGGCACCTTCGAAGACGGCGAAAGCAAGATCAACCACGAAACCATCAAGACCGAACAGATGATCCCCGGCAAGACCTACAGCTTCAATTACAAGGGCTGGCCCTGCTATGCTGAGCACTATGCCACCGCACTGAGCAAGGCTTGGTCCGAAGAGTATGCCAATGGCGCTACCTCCGGCGTGGAACTCTATCGTCAGACCGGTAAGGTCTCCGTGCAGAGCCCGGCCGCAATCGCCTACAGCAAGGCTTCCCTGTCCGAGGATGGCCAGCAGAAGCGCGCTCAGTTTGCACCTGTCATGAAGGAATACAGCTGGAAGTGCGTCTACTCCGCCTCCGACGAAGAGTTCGAAGAGAACTGGAAGTACATGGTCGATACCGCCAAGAGCTATGGCTATGACGATGTTGTCGCCGAAAAGCTGGCTGATATCGAGAACTGCTTCGCTTACATGGATGCCAACGACTGATATCGAGAAGCGATAAGTCAATTCAAGCGGGGACCGTTCCGTGCGGGGCGGTCCCCGTTTGCTTGAAAAGCCGGGAAAGGAAGGGAATGCGCCATGGTAACCATCAAGGATATTGCCAGAGAATGCGGCGTTTCGGCCGCAACGGTTTCCCGCGCCTTAAACGGTATCGATACGATTTCCTCCGCGCGTGCATTGAGCATACGCGAAACGGCAAGAGAGATGGGGTATGCCCCCAATGCCGTGGCGCGTGCCCTGAAAACCAACCGCTCATGGATGATCGGGGTCGCCTTTGAGGAGCACATGAACCACAGCTACTTCTCCGGGCTCATCGAAGCCATCCGTGAGAAGGCGGAGAGCGAAGGGTACGATCTCGTCTTCCTCTCGCGTACCAAGGAAGGTGCGGGACTGGATTATCCGGACCGTGCGGTTTCCCGTAAAATGGACGGGGTCATCATCATCCATGCCGACTTTGCCGAGGAGGGGATTCAGAAGCTGCTCTCCGGCAGTATTCCTGTGGTCTGTATTGACGATGATACCCTCGCATGCCATGCGCTCATGAGCGATTATCGCCTGGGTACCGCGCAGCTGGTGCAGGCCGCCTATGACAAAGGCCACAGGCATATCGCCCTGATTCACGGACAGATCGGCAACTCGACCAATGCCAGGATACGGGGATTCAGGGAGCAGATGGACAAGCTGGGACTGCACTTTGGGGAGAGCGATATCTCCGAGGCGGCCTTCCGAGACGGAAAAGCTGTAGCCGCGCAGATTCTCCGCCTGCTGGAGACGCCGGATAAACCTACCTGCTTTCTTCTCCCGGATGATGCCTCTGCGATCGATGCGCTGCAGATCCTTGCCAGGAAAGGACTGCATGCCCCACGGGATTTCAGCTGTATGGGGTATGACGGCATTCCGCTTGCGGAAAAGGTCTATCCTACGCTGGCCACCTACAGACAGAATGTGCAGAGGATGGCACAGGAAATCGTGGATATCATCCAGCGCAGTGTAGGAGAGGGGGAAAAGCATGCGCGCGAAGTCCAATGGATCGAAGGAGAGGTTCTCCTGGGCGAGACGCTTGGCAATGTTTGACGGACCAGGGTATCGCTGTGAGCAGAACGAATGGATGGAGAGGAAGCCCGCAGACAGGTGCAGGTATCTCTCCGTCCATCAAACAAAAACAACTTAAACGATTAAGCTACCGTGACACTTGCTGCCACCCGAAGCGTGGGCAGACCTATCCGGAACGAAAAGCCGCCTCGCAGGAGCGAAGCGGCAGGGATTCATTTGCGCGTGACCTGAAGCTTGGTGAAGGTT
>JAFUZB010000415.1 GCA_017476845.1 Clostridia bacterium | reverse complement strand
TGTTGTGCTGCATCCCATGGACAGGATCTGCCAGGGCATCTTTTTGCCGGTAGGCCTGGCCAGCGGGGACAGCGCGACGCAGGACAGGACGGGCGGCTACGGCTCCACGGGAAGATAACCAAGCAGGGTCTGCTATAAGAGGCGGGCCCTGTTTCTTTGGAAGCACTTCAGCAAATACATGAAAAATGCAGGATTCGTCTTGTGTACCTGCAAGTCGTACGTTACAATACCCACATCCTCCAATCCGGCAAAAAGTGCCGGAGAACGTGAATAGGACAACGTTTTGAGGGTGAGTCTGGAAGGAGAGACACAAGTATTATGAGCACCTACGCATTGGATATTCTGGAAGATGTCAAAAAGAAAAATGCAGATCAACCGGAATTTGTTCAGGCAGCTACTGAGATTCTGACCACCCTGCAGCCGGTGATTGAGAAGCACCCGGAATATGCGGCAAACGGTCTCCTCGAGCGCTATGTGGAGCCCGAGCGTGTGATTATCTTCCGCGTGCCGTGGGTGGATGACCAGGGCAAGGTCCAGGTCAATCGCGGCTATCGTGTACAGTTCAACAGCGCCATCGGCCCCTACAAGGGCGGTCTGCGCTTCCATCCTTCCGTCAACCTGTCCATCATCAAGTTCCTGGGCTTTGAACAGATTCTCAAGAACAGCCTGACCGGACTGCCCATCGGCGGCGGCAAGGGCGGTTCCGATTTTGATCCCAAGGGCAAGAGCGACAATGAAGTGATGCGCTTCTGCCAGAGCTTCATGACTGAGCTCTACCGCCATGTCGGCGCGGACACTGACGTGCCTGCCGGTGACATCGGCGTGGGCGGCCGCGAGGTCGGCTTCCTCTATGGTCAGTACAAGCGCATCACCGGCCTGTATGAAGGCGTGCTCACCGGCAAGGGCCTGACCTTTGGCGGATCCCTGGCCCGCACCGAGGCGACCGGCTACGGTCTGTGCTATTTTACCGCCGCTATGCTGCGCGCCAACGGTCTTGACGCGGCCGGAAAGACCGTCGTCGTCTCTGGCTCCGGCAATGTGGCCATCTATGCGACACAGAAGATCACCGAGATGGGCGCCAAGGTTGTCGCCATGAGCGACTCCAACGGCTATATCTATGATCCCGACGGCATCAAGCTGGATGTGGTCAAGGAGATCAAGGAAGTGCGCCGCGGCAGGATCAAGGAATATGTCGAGAAGGTGCCGACAGCTACCTATACGGAAGGCTGCAGAGGCATCTGGACCATCCCCTGCGATATCGCCCTGCCCTGCGCTACCCAGAACGAGATTGATGAGGACTCCGCAAACGCCCTGATCGCCAATGGCGTCAAGGCTGTGGCCGAGGGTGCCAACATGCCAAGCACTTTGGAGGCAACCGCTGCCTTCCAGAAGGCGGGCGTGCTCTTTGGACCGGCAAAGGCTGCCAACGCCGGCGGCGTGGCCGTCTCTGCGCTGGAAATGAGCCAGAACAGCCTGCGTCTGAGCTGGACATTCGAAGAGGTCGACAACCGTCTCAAGGACATCATGGAGAACATCTTTGCCAAGGTGGACGAGGCAGCTGCCGAGTATGCCACCAAGGGCGATTATGTCGCCGGTGCCAACATCGCGGGCTTCCTCAAGGTAGCCCAGGCCATGCTCGCCCAGGGCGCGGTCTAAGACAGATACGAGAAAACGTTCAGGCTCTGCCGTTTGCATGCGGCAGAGCCTGCTTTATATTCAGGGAAAAGGCGCTTGAGGACCGGGCAAACGGCCATACGCGCGGCCACTCTCCTACTTTTCTTTCCTCAAAACGTATGCTATACTGCCCTCAAGCGGCTTTACGCTGCTACCCTAACAGAATACGTCCGGCGAACAGATACGCCGGATTCGGAGGAATACAAGATGAAGAAAATCGGTGTATTGACCAGCGGCGGCGACAGCCCGGGTATGAACGCGGCGGTCATGGCGATCGCCAAGTTTGCGGCACGCTACGGCATGCCGCTGGTGGGAATCAAGCGCGGCTACAACGGACTGCTGCGCAAGTCCACCAGCATCTATGACGATATGGAAGAGCTGCATCTGGACACGGTGCTGGATATCGCAGACCGTCCCGGCACCTATCTTCGTACCGCACGCTGCATGGAGTTCATGGATCCCGCGTGGCGCGAGGTGGCGGCCAATACACTTCGGGCCATGGAGATCGAGGGTCTGGTGGTCATCGGCGGTGACGGAAGCTTCCACGGTGCGGAGCACCTGTGCAAGCTGGGCATCCACTGCATCGGCATTCCGGGAACGATCGACAATGACCTTCCCTACACCGAGATGACCCTGGGCTATGACACCGCCGTCAATGTCTGCGTGAATTCGGTGCGCGCCATCCGCGCCACCTCCCGCAGCCATGACCGTCCCGCCGTGGTTGAGGTGATGGGTCGTCACTGCGGCGATATCGCATTGACCACCGCTGTTTCCACGGGCGCTGAGATCGTACTGGTGCCTGAGGTACCGTGGCGCGTGGAGGATGTGGCGGCAAGACTCAATCAGCAGCTGGCCAAGGGCAACACCCGTGCGACCATCATTGTGGCCGAGGGCTGCTGGGAGTCGATGGAGCCCTTCGACATGTACACCTTCCTCAACAGCCACGGCAAGAAGTGCTATGAGGGTGAACCGATCAGCGCTATCCGCTTCGCTTCCATCATGAAGCGCATGTGCGGCAATGTCGAGGCGAGAGCTACAGTTTTGGGCTATACGCAGCGCGGCGCCGAGCCGACCGCACGCGACAGCGCCTTCGCCTATGAGGCGGGCCACCTGGCGGTACGTCTTCTGCGCGACGGGATCTCCAATCAGGTCATCGGCATGCGCGAGGGCAAGGTCTACTACACCTCCATTGATGAGGCACTCAAGGCCAAGTGGGAGTTCAACCGTCCGCTCTATGACCTGGTCAATCATCTGTAAAAACATCGACAGGCTCCGTGTGAAAGCGGAGCCCTGTTTTTTGGAAAGGGGATGCGCGGTATGGTGAATGCCTATTTTCTCGTCGGTGAGGTGCTCAAACCCCAGGGCGTGCGCGGCGAGGCGAAGGTCAAACCCTATGCGGCCAATCCGGAGGACTTCAAGCACTGGAAAACGCTGTATGTCAAGCATGGGGAAACCTATGCCCCGCTTTCCGCGCACACCTCCCGCGTCCATGACGGCTTCGTGTATGTGACGCTGGAAGGCTGCCAGCGGATGGAGGACGTGGAGAGACTGCGCGGGACAGAGCTCTATATCGACAGGGAGCATGCCTCTCCCCTTGGCGAGGGTGAGGTCTATATCTCCGATCTTCTGGGCTGCGAAGCGGTGGATGAGAAGGGCGAGGTCCTGGGCAAGGTGATTGATGTCCTGCAGTACGGAAGTGTGGATACCTATGTGCTGCGCACCAAGCAGGGCAACCTCATGGTCCCGGCGCTGAAAGTGGTCTTCCCGGAGACCGATGTGGCCAACCATCTCCTGCGCGTGGACAGTGAGCGGCTGAAAGAGGTGGCAGTGCTTGAGGATTGATATCCTGACGATCTTTCCGGAGATGTTCGAGAGTGTGCTTGGTACCAGTATCCTCGGGCGTGCGCGGGAGGCAGGGCTGCTTGATGTGCGCCTGACCGATATCCGCCCCTTCTCCACCCTCAAGCACAAGAATACCGACGATTACCCCTTTGGGGGCGGCGCCGGTATGGTCATGCTGGCCCAGCCCATTGCGGACGCCATGCGATCGGTTACGGGAGAGGACTTTCACGGCCGGAGGATCTATCTTGGGCCAAGGGGAAGCACGCTGACCACAAAGAAGGCCAGGGAGCTGGCCGGGGAAGAACACCTGGTGCTCCTGTGCGGACACTATGAGGGCGTGGACCAAAGGGTGCTTGATACCTGCATCGATGAGGAGATCAGTATCGGGGACTATATCCTGACCGGCGGGGAGCTGGCCGCGATGGTCCTCACCGACTGCGTCGCCCGGTTTATCCCAGGGGTTCTGGGATCGGAGGAGAGCCCCGAGGAAGAGTCCTTTTCGGAGGGACTCCTGGAGTATCCGCAGTATACGCGCCCCAGGGAGTGGAACGGAATGGAGGTCCCGGAGGTCCTGCTCTCGGGAAACCATGCCCATATCGCGCAGTGGCGGCGCATCCAGTCGCTCCTTGCCACAAAAAAACACCGTCCGGACCTGTTTGAAAAGCAGGAGCTGACGGCCAAGGAACTGAAGCTGCTAAGGGAGGCGGAAGCATGTTCTTTCGAAGACTGATGGTCATGCTCCTGCCGCCGGTGCTGCTTGCAGGTCTATGTTTTCTTTTCCCCTATATGGACGGGATCGAGGACACGTTTTTCCGCGCGGTCAGTGAGGGCGCGGTGCTGGGCATTGCGCTGGCCCTCATTTTCCCCAAGGGCCCCGTCAAGCGGCGAGACCACTTCTTCCTGGTGCTGCTGGTGCCTACCGTGCTGCTCCTTGCGGCGTTGGTCTACCAGTACCTGGAGGGGGCGGGAATCCTCCATGTGGAGGCCCTGCAGCTGCTCCTCACGCAGGACGAGCGGGTGTTGGGACTGGAGGGCACCTTTGCCTTCTTCCTTCTGACGGCTTGCTTTCGCCTGCTGTGAAGGCTAGACAAAGCTCTCGGGGGCGTTAAAGACCGGAATGAAATCGACGGTTGCAGAGGTCGGTCCCTGATAGAATCCGGGGAGCTCCAGGGCGAGCATGTGCTCCTGGACGCGGGTGTACTCGCGCTTTGTGATGCGCCGCTGAAGGACCGGAATGGAGACATCGTTGCAGGGGACATACTGCTGCATGAGACTGACGGGAATACCGCTGGGCAGCTCGTCGTGGACAAAATCCAGAAGACGCAGGCTCTCCCCGGTACAGCCGGGAAGAATCAGGTGGCGTATGAGGACGCCGCGCTGCATGATACCGTTTTCGTTATAGGTGGGAACACCGCACTGCCTGACCATCTCACGGATGGCCAGGCTTGTTTTTTCGAAGTAATCCCCTGCCCCTGCGCAGAGCTTCCCCATGGAAGACGAGGCATGCTTGAGATCGGGGAGATAGATGTCGATGACTCCCTCCAGCATGCGCAGTGTCTCGACCCTCTCGTAGCCGGAGCTGTTCCACACAAGCGGCACCGGAGGGCGGTAGATGGCAAGGGTCTGCAGGATCTGTGGCACAAAGGGAGTCGCTGTGATGAAGGAGATGGTCTCCATCCCCATGTCCACAAGGCGCCGGAGGGAATCCGCAAGCGCCGCAGGGGTAAACTCCCGTCCGGCATTTCGGTGGGAGATCTCGGCGTTCTGGCAGTAGACGCAGCGGAGCGTACATCCCGAGAAGAAGACAGCCCCGGTGCCGCGCTTCCCGGAGATCGGGGGCTCCTCCCACAGGTGCGGGGCGATTCGCGCAATCTTCATGGTTTCCCCAAGGCCGCAAAAGCCGTTTCCCTCATGTTCTGTGCGCAGGGCATGGCAGCTTCTGGGGCAGAGTGTGCAATCGGTCATGCCTCTCCTCCGAGCAGGGAGCACGTCCCCTCCTGCATGGAGATGCCGTCATCGGTATAGAGGGTATAGGGCGCCTTGGCATCCCATCCGTGCAGTGTGAGTTCACGGCCCCTCAGGTCCACCGTGGAGCGCACGCCCTTGGTGTTTGCGACAAAGGGCACGGCATGGCCGCGGCGCACAAAGAGGAGGGCTTCATTGAGGCGGCAGGGCACAAAGTGCACGCCTTTTTCCAGCTTCTCCTCCTCCATGTCCTCGCTGGAGCGCATGCGGAGCAGCAGCATGTCCTCGGGCAGATACACATATCTTCCCTGGCTGTTGGGCTCCACAACGGGGGCGATCATGCACTCGCCGCCCAGCATGAGCTGGTCCTCAGTCTGCAGGGCGATCGGGTCATGCGGATAGTCGAAGGCCAAAGGCCGGAAGAGGAGACCGTCATCGTGCGCGGCCTTCATGAACTCAGAGTAGAGATAAGGGATGAGGGCATAGCGGAGGGTCAGGATCGCACGCATGTCCTCCCAGCACTCGAAGCGGAAGATCTCCTGATCGCGCGTGTGCAGGCTGGAATGGTTGCGCATGAGAGGTGTGAAGATCCCCAGCTCCAGCCAGCGCAGCAGGAGGTCCGGTGTGGTGTCCGAGCCAAAGCCGCCGATGTCCGCACCGTTAAAGAGGAAACCGCACATGTTGAGACTGGCGAGCATCTGCATGTTGAGCTTGAGATGGCTCCACCAGGAGCGGTTGTCTCCCTGCCAGATGCCGCCGTAGCGGTGGGCCCCGATGTAGCTGGAGCGCGCAAAGAGCAGGAAGCGCTGTCCGGGGGCAAAGCGGTCCATGCCCTCCCGGCTGGCGCGCATCATGCCAAAGCCGTAGAGATTGTGCACCCGGTCGTGGCGTACTTTCCTTCCGTCCACCTCGTGGTAGAAGGCGGTATAGTCGTCCATGCTGTTGGCCAGACTGTTCGCTGCCTGGGAGAGGGCCCAGTTGCCGTCCAGGTCCAGGTTCTTCCCGCGCAGTTCGTCAAAGACCGCATAGGCCTTCTGCATGCCCTCGCGCGAGTAGAAGAGCGCAGGCTCGTTCACGTCGTTCCAAAAGCCGTCCACGCCGCACGTCAGCATCTCCCGGTACCGGTCGCCGAACCAGGCACGGCCCTTGGGCGAGAGAAAATCCGTGAAATAGCTAAGGCCCGGCCATACGGCGGCCTGAAAGAGG
>JAFUZB010000414.1 GCA_017476845.1 Clostridia bacterium | reverse complement strand
GACCGACTGGTGAGCAGACGACCTGTGTGCGTATGCTGATGTAGGCTGTTTTCCATACATTTTTCCTGGTTTTGTCATCGGGCACATGCCCGTTTAGGCCGTTTGGCCGCATAAAAATACCGGTAGCCGGAGGCTTCCGGACCTTGTTTTGCGCGCCTGTGTGTGCAGTGCGCTGAATAAAAAAGGACCGTTTTTGTGGACGTGGCATGCCCAGACATGCGAAGGATATGGCAGAAGACAGACGCAGCCGTGCAACTATGCACGGTTTTTTGTCGGTCACAGGTTCCCGTAATAGCATATGAACATCTGAAAACTGAAAAAGGAGGGATCCCATTTGACCTGGTTATGGTCCATCCTTGCTTTGCTTGTGGGTGCGGCAGCCGGTGTGTTTGCCGGATACACCTATCGCAAGCAGGCAACGGAAACCAAGATCGGAAGAACAGAGGAATACGCCAAACATCTCTATGATGATGCCGTTCGCAAAGCCGACGAGTACAAAAAGGAAAAGGTTCTGGAGGCCAAGGAAGAAATTCTGAAGGCCAAGGAGGAAGCCAAGGCGGAGAACGCCAAGGAGAAAGCCGAGAACCGCCGCGAGAAGGAGAAGGCCGACAAGGAAATCGATGAGCGCAAGAACGAAGTGCTTCGCTCCGAGCAGCGCATTCTCCAGAGAGAGGAAACCCTGGACAAGAAGGCTGCCAATCTCGATACCCGCGAGGAAAGCCTGAACGAAAAGGCGGAGGAGCTGCGCAAGCAGCACGAGGAAGCCGAGGAACTCATCCGCAAGCAGCAGTCGGAGCTGGAACGCATCGCCGGGATGACCCAGGACGAGTGCAAGCAGATCATCGTGGAGCGCGTGCAGAAGGAAGCTTTTCATGACGCTGCCGCCACCGTGCGCGACATTGAGGCCAAGGCGAAGGAAGAGGGCGAGAAGAAGGCCCGCAACATCATCTCCCTGGCCATTCAGAGGTGCGCCGCAGACCATGTGGCGGAATCCACCGTCACCGTGATCCCGCTGCCCAACGACGACATGAAGGGCCGCATCATCGGCCGCGAGGGCCGTAACATCCGAGCCCTGGAAACGGCCACGGGCGTGGACTTCATCATCGACGATACGCCTGAGGCAGTGATCGTATCCGCCTTTGATCCGGTGCGCCGTGAGGTTGCCCGCACGGCGGTGGAACGTCTGATTCAGGACGGACGCATTCATCCGGCACGCATTGAGGAAATGGTCGAAAAGGCCCGCCGCGAGGTGGACAACCAGATCCGCGAAGCCGGTGAGAACGCAGTGTTTGAGACCGGTCAGCACGGCATTCACCATGAGCTGGTCAAGCTCCTGGGCCGTCTCAAGTACCGCACCAGCTACGGTCAGAACGTACTCAAGCATTCCATTGAGGTCAGCCAGCTTGCAGGCCTTATGGCCGCCGAGATCGGCGCCAATGTCCAGCTGGCCAAGCGCGCAGGTCTTCTGCACGACATCGGCAAGGCGGTCGACCACGAGAGCGAGGGAACGCACGTGACTCTTGGCGGCGAGCTCGCCAAGAAGTATCACGAGAGCAACGAGGTCATCCATTGCATCCTTGCTCACCACAACGATATTGAGCCCCAGACCGTTGAGGCGATTCTGGTGCAGGCTGCGGACGCCATTTCCGCCGCACGCCCGGGTGCCCGCCGCGAGAGCCTGGAGAACTATATCAAGCGCCTGGAGAAGCTCGAGGAGATTGCCACCAGCTTTGACGGCGTGGAGAAGTGCTATGCGATCCAGTCCGGCCGCGAGGTCAGGATCATGGTCAAGCCCGATGACGTCACCGATGACGGCATGAAGGTGCTCGCCCGCGAGATCGCAAAGAAGATCGAGAAGGAAATGGAGTATCCGGGTCAGATCCGCGTGAACCTGATCCGCGAGACCCGCGTGACAGATTTTGCCAAGTAATCAAAGGGAGCACCCATGAGTCGTGGGTGCCCCTTTGGTTTTTGTAGGGATGCACCGGGGCGGATGAAACAATTCGGATACCCCTTGTCAAAGCCCGAAAACTGTGCTACACTCGCGGCGTTGTCGGTGCAAACCACCGATAACCCGGATAGGCACTGAATCCGCCGCAAGGCGGGTTGACATAAGAAAGAAGGGCTCAGCCGTAAAGAGTGGACATGGCCTGGCGAAAGCCAGCAGGAGAATGGCAGTACACAGGGTGTCTGCATGTTTTCCTGGCTGCTTTTGTCGTGCCATGGTGGACCACTCTTTTACTTTGTCCAAGTAGATCATCAGGAGGTGTTTTTCGTTGCCGAAGGCGGAACTGACCCAGGTGGTATGGCCCAAATGTCAGCGACTGGCCGACCAGTTCGGTTTTGAGCTGGTGGACGTCACGCTGGACAAGGAGAATACCGGTAAGTATCTGCGCATCTATATTGACCGCAGCGAGGGCATGGATCTGGATAACTGCGAGAAGTTCCATCGGGCCATTCAGCCGCTGGTGGAGGACTACGACTATGATTTCCTCGAGGTCTCCTCGCCCGGCATCGACCGTCCGCTCAAGCGCGACAGGGATTACGAGCGCGCCCTGGGCAGCGAGATCGAGGTCCATCTGTTCAAGGCGGTGGACGGGGCAAAGGAATTTAGCGGCATTCTTGCAGGCTATGACGAGAGCACCTTCACTTTGGAGACACCCGACGGGGACAGGCTCTTTGACAGAAAAGCCTGTTCCCTGGTAAAACCGATCGTAGACATGACAGGGGTCGAGGAGATCGACCTTTCCGATCCGGCGGAGGATGCCGGGGACGGGATGAATGAAACGGAGGCCGAGGCATAAATGAAACAGGAAAAATCGGAACTGATACAGGCGTGTGAGGAGCTGGCGCACGAGAAGGACATCAGCGTGGAAATGCTGTATACAGCCATTGAGGAAGCGCTGCGTGTCGCCTACAGGCGCAACCTGCCCAGGGATGCGGTTGAGCCCTCCAACGTGGTGGCGAGAATGAACCGTGTCACCGGTGCCATCAACGTCTATGCGCGCATGATGGTGGTTGAGGAGATCACTAACCAGGCCTCTCAGATCGGGCTGGAGGCAGCCCAGAAGATCCGTCCGAGC
Organism: Clostridia bacterium; assembly: GCA_017476845.1. GTDB lineage: Bacteria > Bacillota > Clostridia > Christensenellales > Aristaeellaceae > UBA2943. Next base: position 14,495 of record JAFUZB010000414.1, on the reverse strand, counting down.
GCACAGATCGATGACATCATCGAGGTGGATGTCACGCCCAAGGGTTTCCTGCGCGTGGCGGCCCTGACCGCAAAGCAGGTCATCATGCAGCGCATCCGCGAAGCCGAGCGCGGCAAGATCTATGACGAATACATTGAGAAGACCGACGAAATTCTCACGGCTGTTGTGCAGCGCGTGGACGAAACCAACGTCTACGTGGAGCTTGGCACCACAGAGGGGATTCTGGAAAAGGCACAGTGCATTCCTGGCGAGGAGCTCTATGAGGGCGACCATGTTAAGGTGTATGTGCTGGAGGTACAGCGCGGCGAGAGCACCGGAAGCAAGGGACCGCAGGTGCGGGTATCCCGCATTCATCCCAACCTCGTCAAGCGTCTCTTTGAGATGGAGGTTCCGGAGATTGCGGGCGGCGTAGTGACGATCAAGTCCATTGCGCGCGAGCCCGGAAGCCGCACCAAGATTGCGGTGCATTCCAACGATCCCATGATTGATCCGGTCGGCTCCTGCGTGGGCCAGCAGGGCGGGCGCGTCAAGCGCGTGGTCACCGAGCTTCACGACGAGAAGATCGACATCATCAAGTGGAGCGACAATCCCGCCGAGTTTGTCGCCAATGCGCTCAATCCAGCGCATGTCGTAGGAATCTATACTGCTGACGAGGGCAAGATGTGCCGCGCGGTGGTGCCGGACAATCAGCTTTCCCTGGCCATCGGCGACAAGGGACAGAACGCACGCCTTGCGGCCAAGCTGACCGGATGGAAGATCGACATCAAGTCGGAGAGCCAGATCCTCGGCATGGAGGATATGGAGGACGAATACGGCAATCCCATCGGGAATGCCGAAACCTACGAGGTCTTTGAGCCGTTCATCAGCGGCAGCGTGGACCTGGACGACGATACACTGTAATCACTTGCTGCATCGACCGGTATATCCGGCTAGGAGGACCAAAGCGCTTGTTGAAGCAGAAAAAGATTCCCATGCGCATGTGCGTGGGATGCCGTGAAATGAAACCCAAGAAGGAACTGATCCGCGTGGTCAGGGGTCCTGACGGAACCGTGTCGCTCGATCCCACCGGCAAAAAGCCGGGGCGGGGCGCATACGTATGCCGCCGCGGGGACTGCCTCACCCGGGCGATCCGCCAGAAGCAGCTGGAAAGGCAGCTGGAGGCCAAGCTCTCCGAGGAGACCTCGGCGGAGCTGAAGGAAACGCTGGCGGTGATCACGGCACAGGAGGAGGCGGCCGGCACGGATGGATGAACAGAAGGTCCGCAGTTACATGGGACTGAGCGTGCGTGCCGGACAGGCCGTCTTCGGGGAGGATGCCTGTTTGAAAAATGTCAGGAACAAACAGTGTGCCTGTCTGCTCCTGGACGGCGGCGCTTCACCCAACACGGTCGACCGCTACGAAAGTGCCTGCACAAGGGCAGGCGTTCCGCTTTTCACACTGCCGCCGGGGCTGCTGGGTGCAGCGACCGGAAAGCCGGGGATGGCCATGGCCATGAAGCCCGGCGGGCTGGCAAATCAGTTAATGGGTCTTCTTACGCCTTTGGAGGCCGAGGAATCGGCCGGGGAATCGGAGAAGCAGGAGAATATCGGGGGTGCGGCATTACATGGCCAACATTAAGCTCAAGGATGCAACCAAAGAACTGACACAGGATACCGAGTCGGCGATCAACGAAGCGGTACGGCTTCGCAAGTCTGCCGATGTACTGATGGCGCAGCTGCGCGACATCGAGAAGGGTTTCAAGCAGCGCGCCCAGGAGGAAGCGGACCAGCTCAAGCGGGAAGAGGAGCGCCGTGCCCTGTCCATGCAGTCCCGCGCCTACACAGCCGAGAGCGGCTATGTCATGCATGAGGATCAGCAGGAAAGCAGTGAGGCTCCCGTGCAGGACACCGTGAAGGCACCTGAGGCGAAGGCGGAGAAGAGCCCCAAGGCCGAGAAGGTAGAAAAGACCGATAAGGTGGAAAAGGCCGAAAAGGCCGCACCGGAGAAGGCGGAAGCCCCGAAGGCAGAGGCAGAAAACGCGCCCGTAAAGCCTGCAAAGCCCGAGAAGGTGGAGAAGGCCGAGGAGCCTGCGCCCAAGGCAGAGGCCCCGAAGGCGGAAAAGAGCGCCAAGGCGGAGGTCGAGAAGGCCGCCCAGCCCAAGGCGGAGGCCAAGCCCGCTGTGCAGGAGAAGCCGCAGAAGACGGAAGCTGCCAAGGAAGCGCCCAAGCCCCAGGCGGAAGTGAAGAACGAGGCCAAGGCAGAGGTCAAGACCGAAGCGCCCAAGGCCCAGGAAAAGCCCAAGGAGCAGAAGCCGAAGAAGCCCGCGATCGGACAGATCATTGCGCGCCCCGGCGATCCCATTCCGGTGCAAAAGCCCGTGGGTCTTGCCCCCAACGTCATCCGTGCGCCCAAGCCCGGCGAGGTGGTACAGCGCCCGCAGCAGGGGCAGTACGGTCGTCAGGGACAGCAGGGTCAGCGCCCGCAGCAGGGGCAGTATGGCCGTCCCGCCCAGCAGGGTCAGCGCCCGCAGCAGGGACAGTATGGCCGTCCGGCCCAGCAGGGCCAGCGCCCGCAGCAGGGACAGCGCCCGCAGCAGGGACAGCAGTTTGCCCGCCCCGGTCAGACCGGTACCGCAGCCCGTCCGCAGGGCGGATTTGCCCCGCGTCCCCAGCAGGGTGGCGGCAATTTCCAGCAGCGTCCCGCGGGTGGTCGTCCCGCAGGCGGCAGGAACCGCGGTCCGGAGCTCGTGCCCACCGTGGAGAAGGAGCGCGTCTCCAACTACGATCCCAACAAGAAGAACTATCAGCGCCAGCATGATCCGGAGCAGCACGCCAGCCGCAACCGCAAGCAGGAAGCCCGCAAGAACTTCAACGGTTACGATGACGAGGTGATCCGCGGCGGCAAGCGCGCACGCTCCAAGAAGCCGAGCGTGCAGCAGACCATGGCGCCCATCAAGATTGAGACCGCCTACATGTCCGGTGACACCATCACCGTGCGCGATCTGACCGAGCGTATCGGCAAGACCGCAGGCGAGATCATCAAGCAGCTCATGATTCTGGGCAATATGGCGACCATCAACTCCGAGATCGACTTCGACACCGCCTCCCTGGTGTGCCAGGAGTTCGGGATCACCCTGGAGAAGAAGGCCGACAAGACGGCAGAGGATGCCCTGGTTGCCGAGGACTTCGAGGACGACGAGGCCAATCTCGTGCCGCGTCCCCCGGTGGTCACCATCATGGGTCACGTAGATCACGGCAAGACCAGCCTTCTGGACTATATCCGCAAGAGCCACGTCACAGCGGGCGAGGCCGGCGGCATTACCCAGCACATCGGTGCTTATACCGTGCAGCTGGATGAACGTCAGATCACCTTCCTGGATACTCCCGGTCACGAGGCCTTCACGGCCATGCGTGCCCGCGGCGCCCAGGCAACCGATATCGCCGTGCTCGTGGTCGCGGCCGATGACTCCGTCATGCCGCAGACCGTGGAGGCGATCAACCATGCCAAGGCCGCCGATGTTCCGATCATCGTGGCCATCAACAAGATGGACAAGCCCGGTGCCGATCCCGATCGCGTCAAGCAGGACCTGACCAAGCACGATCTGGTGTGCGAGGAATGGGGCGGCGATGTGCCCTGCGTGCCGGTGTCCGCAGCCACAGGCATGGGCGTGGACGACCTGCTGGAGATGATCCTTCTGCAGGCAGACATGCTCGAGCTCAAGGCCAACCCGAACCGTCTGGGACGCGGCGTCATCATCGAGGCCAAGTTGGACAAGGCCCGCGGCCCGCTGGCGACTGTGCTTTTGCAGAACGGTACCCTGCATGTGGGTGACAATATCATCGCCGGCATGGCGAGCGGCCGTGTGCGCGCGCTCATCAATGACCGCGGCGAGAAGGTCAAGGAAGCCGGTCCCTCCATGCCTGTGGAGATCATGGGCTTTGACGAGGTGCCCAGCGCGGGCGATGAAATGATCGCCGTCGGTGACGATCATCTGTCCCGTCAGGTGGCTGACGAGCGCAAGGAAAAGCTGCGCGCACAGCGCCGCGGAGACGCTGCCAAGCTCACCATGGAGAACCTTTTCTCCACCATCGAGGAAGGCAAGATCACCAACCTCAACCTTATCATCAAGGCGGACGTACAGGGCTCTGTGGAAGCAGTCAAGCAGGCCATGGAGAAGCTGTCCAACGACGAGGTGCGCGTGCGTATTCTGCATGCGGCCGCCGGTGCGATCACCAAGGACGACGTCAACCTCGCCTCTGCCTTCAACGCCATCATCATTGGCTTTAACATCCGTCCGGATGCCTCCGCCCGCGAAGCGGCCGAGAAGGAAAAGGTGGATGTGCGCCTCTACACCGTCATCTACAAGGCGATCGAGGACATGGAGCTGGCCATGAAGGGTCTTCTGGCACCCGAGTACCGCGAGGTGCTGCTCGGCCATGCCGAGGTCCGCAACGTCTTCAAGATCACGGGTGCGGGCATTATCGCCGGCTGCTATGTGCAGGACGGCAAGGTACAGCGCAATGCCAATGTACGCCTTCTGCGCGACAATGTGGTTGTCTTCACCGGAAAGCTCTCCTCCCTGCGTCACCTTAAGGACGACGTCAAGGAGATGGCAGCCGGATATGAATGCGGTATGAGCCTGGAAGGCCATAACGACATCAAGGAAGGCGATGTCGTGGAATGCTACATCATGGAAGAGATTCCGCGCTGATCAGATATGTATACTGCGGGAGGCAGGAATCGTTTCCTGCCTCCCGTGTTTGACGTAAAGAAAAAGTGAGGAAACTATGGGATACCAGAGAACAGACCGGCTTTCCGAAGAAATCCAGCGGGAGGCCGATGAGATCATCCGCCACGAGCTGCATGATCCGCGCATCAGCGGTACTTGGTCGATTACCCGCGTGGAGGTCACCCGCGACCTGCGCTATGCCAAGGTGTATGTGAGTGTGCTGGAGGATGACAAACGGGATGACCTGATGAAAGCACTGGAGAGTGCCAAGGGCTATGTGCGCCGGGTACTTTTCCGCAACATGCACCTGCGCTATACCCCGGAGGTGCTCTTTGTCAGCGACAGAAACATTGCCTACGGTGTGCATATCGCACAGGTCTTAAGCGAGGTCACGAAAGGGGAAAACCATGAGGAATCCTGAAGCGCTCAGAGAGATTGCGGATCACCTCCGGGCCGCGCAGCGCATTGCCGTGTGCGCTCATCTCAATCCTGACGGGGACTGCATCGGCTCCGCGTTGGCAGTGCGCCTGATCCTTACAGCGCTGGGCAAGGAAGTCGAGGTATTTGACCGGGATAAGGTCCCGGACAACCTGTCCATGCTCGCAGGCGCAGATGCCGTCAGAACGCTGGATCAGGCGACGGGACGGTATGACACGCTTCTGTGCGTGGACTGTGCGGAGCTTTCGCGCGTGGTCAATTTCGGCATTCCCGAGCAGAAGGCAGCCTTTGACGGCCTTCGGGAGAGGTGCGGAGAGCTTCTGCAGATTGACCATCATCCGAGCAATCCCGGCTACGGGGATTGCCATGTGATTGACGGCAATGCAGCTGCGACCTGCGTGATGATCTATGATCTCATGGGACTTTTGGGCGTGAAAGCCACGCGGGAGATCGCAGAGTGCCTCTATACGGGCATCTCCACGGACACGGGGAACTTCCTGCAGGACAATACCAACGAGGATGCTCTGGCCGTCATCGCGGCTCTGCAGGAGACCGGATTTGACCAGGCGGCCCTCGGAAGAAAGCTCTTTGCAGAGCGCAGGCCGGAACAGGTGGCGCTCATCAGCCGCGCGCTGAACACGCTGCGCTATGATGAAACGCGGAGCGTGACCTGTATGACCTTGACGCTAGGCGATTTTGAAGAGACCGGTGCGCTTCCTGAGGATGCGGACACGATCGTGAATTTCGGCAGGGATATCCGCGGCGTACACATGGCGCTGCTTGCCCGCGAAACCGTGGAGGGCGTGAAGATGAGCCTCAGGTCCGTCAGCCCCTACGAGATTGTGGAGGTCGCAAGAAAGTATGGCGGCGGCGGACATGAGATGGCGGCTGGCTGCACGGTGAAGGGTATTCCGCTTGAGGCTGCGGCAGATGCGGTCTTTGCGGATCTCTGCATCGCCTTACAGGAACAGGATAAGGCATGAATGGATTTTTGAATGTACTCAAGCCGCCGGGCATGACCAGCGCGGCGGTGGTGTCCTTTGTCAAGCGCATGGCGAACGAAAAGCATGTCGGACATGCGGGCACGCTGGATCCGGAGGCAGCGGGCGTGCTCCCGCTGATGCTGGGAAGGGCGACACGGCTGTTTGACTGCCTGGTGGACAAGGAGAAAAGCTATGTGGCCGAGTGTGCCTTCGGCTTTGCCACCGACACGCAGGATGCTCAGGGTCAGGTGATCGCAAGCGGGACGAACTATCCCTCGCTGGAAGCGGTGCGAAGGGCGGCGGAAAGCCTCACCGGAGATATTGTTCAGCGGCCCAGCATGTACAGCGCCATCAAAGTGGATGGAAAGCCGCTGTATGCTAGGGCACGAAATGGCGAGAGTGTCAAGGTGCCGGAGCGCACGGTGCATGTGGAGCGCATTGAGATTCAAGAGGAACGTCCCGGACACGGTGTGCTCATGCATATTGACTGCGGCCGCGGGACCTACATCCGCTCTATCTGCGATGACCTGGGAAAGTTGACCGGTTGTCCGGCACACATGCGGTTCCTTTTGCGAAGCCGCTCCGGTGTGTTTGACCTGAGCACGAGCATGACGCTGGAAGAAATCCAAAGGTATGCAGAAGCAGGGGAGCTATCACAGCATATCCTTCCCCTGGACTATCCCCTCGGACACCTGCAGGCATGGCATATCCCGGAGTGGATGGAAAAGCCCGCTCTCAACGGTGCCCATCTTCGGACAGGGCATATGGACCTGGACGAGGGGACAAAGCTTCGCATGTATCTCAAGGATACCTTTCTTGGCATCGCGGCCTACACGGACGGGGAACTGGTGTGGAAAACGCTGATTCTTCCGGATGCACACTGATACCCATGGAGGAAATGGATGATGGATATACTCCATATGCCGGCACAGGTTGGCCCCTGCGTCCTGGTCCTTGGCATGTTTGACGGGGTGCACAGAGGACATCAGGCGCTGCTGATGCAGGGCGCAGAACAGGCAGAGCAGCTTAAATTGCCCCTTGTGGTCGCGACCTTTGAACCCCATCCTCTGGATGTGCTGTTTCCGGAACGTGCGCCCAAGCGCCTGACTACGCTTGAAGAACGTGCATCTCTCATGGAGGGCTATGGGGTGGACAAGCTCTGCGTGACAAAGTTCACACGCGAGATTGCCGATACGCCCCCGGAGGTCTTTCTCTCTGAGCTCTCCAGAACCTTTGCACCGAAATGCGTCATCTGCGGATTCAACTATACCTTCGGGGCCAAGGGAGCGGGCAAGCCCGAGGATCTGGATGCGTATGGGCAGGCACACGGCTTTACCACGATTGTTTTACCGCCGGTGGAGATTGCAGGCGGCACGGTGAGTTCAACACGCATCCGCGAAGAATTGGAAAAGGGAGATATCCGCTTGGCAACACGCCTGCTCGGGCATGCCTACACCTTCTCTGGAACGGTGGAGCAGGGGAAACACATCGGGCGGGAGCTCGGATTTCCCACGGCTAACGTGTCCTATACCCCCGAGAAGGCTTTTCCGCGCTATGGGGTTTATGTCGGCTATCTGTTGACGGAAAGTGGCAAGGCAAGGCAGAGTGTCATCAATATCGGCAGGCACCCGACGCTGCCGGAGGGGAATATCACCATTGAGGTGCATGTCCTTGGGGAACACCCCGACCTTTACGGGCGCGCAGTGACAGTGATGCTGATGGATTTTCTGCGCGATGAGCAGAAATTCGAGAGCAGGGAGGCGCTGGTAGAGCAGCTGGAGCGAGACAGAGACAACGCATCCGGCTGGTTTGCCGCGCACCGGTAAAGAAAACGACCTGCAGGGGATGCAGGTCGTTTTCTTGGTGACTTGGATAGGGGGAGACCGGATGGACTATATTGCTCACAGGGAAACGCCGCTTGGGCGGATCACGCTGGCATCCGACGGGGAGAGGCTCACGGGGCTATGGTTTGAAGACCAGAAAGCGTACGGATCGACCCTGTCCGAAGAATGCGAGGAACGAGAGGTTCCGGTTTTCACTGCGACAGACAGATGGCTGGATGCCTATTTTGCACTTGGGCAATGTGAGGCTGCTCCGCCTGTAGCACTGCGGGGGACCGTGTACCGCAGACGTATCTGGAACATGCTACTGGAGATTCCCCAAGGCAGCACGGTTTCCTACGGAGCGCTTGCGACGCTATATACGGAGAGATACGGTGAGCGCACCTCGGCGCGCGCGGTCGGGAATGCGGTGGGTCACAATCCGATTTCGCTGATCATTCCCTGTCACAGGGTCACAGGAAGCGACGGAAGCATGACAGGATACGCCGGTGGCACGGCGCGCAAGGAGTGGCTGCTTCGCCACGAAGGGATCGAGATATCACAGGGGTGCAAGCGCGGGCGGAGAGGAACGGAGGAAAACGGCAAGGCTTGTCAGAGCCAGGACGTGTTGCCCAGCTCTTGCGCATGCACCTGATTGTTCTCAAGGGTGAAATCGGAAAGGGTATAGTCTGACAGATCCTCGGGGACCTGGTAACCCACACTGCAGGAGATCTCACACTGCCGCAATTTGATATGGTGTGCGATGGAAGCGGGCTTATCTTCGCGTCCCTTCAGGTCAAAGAACTGTGTCCAACGATGGATATGGAGGAATTGATCAACCGTTCCTTTGGCACCCTCGACCGTGACGTATTCGAAGCACTGCGGCGTATCAGGACGGAACTTGAGCCAGAGCAGGTTATGGGCTGCATCCACGGTGATATTACGCAGGAGTACATTCCTGCAATGGATGGCCTCGGAGCCCAAGGTAAGGCACCCGTGGCAGAACCGGTAATGGCAGTCTTCGATCAGGATGCGCTCGTTCATGCCGTTCTCTGGTTGATGATCTGCCCAGGGACCTTTGCCGCCCTTGAGTACCACTCCGTCATCATTGACATGAATGTTGCAGTGTCTGATGACAACATCTGTGCAGACATCCAGATCAATGGCATCTGTGCTGGGCGCTTTCACGGGCTCATAGGGAGAATAGATGCTACAGTCGAGGAAACGGACATATCGGCAGCGGTAGAGGTGATTAGTCCAGAACATGGCATTCTGCAGGTGAAGGTCAGACACGGTGACATGCTGGCTGTTGGCAATATAGACCAGGCGCGGGCGCTGTTCATCCTTGTTGGTGCAGGCGGGGTTCCAGGCACGGCGATGCCAGAAGGCTTTCCAGGAACGCAGTCCATTGCCATCTATGGTACCTTTTCCGCACATGGTGAAGCCGTCACAGCCATCCGCATTGATCAAGGCGGCGAGATAGAGGCAGCTTTCGCCTTCGATCCGCGTTTCCATGACCGGATAGTCGGTTACCTCATCACTGCCAAGAAGGACACTGTCTTCCTCCACATACAGATGGACACCGGGGTGGAAAAACAGAGCACCGGTACGAAAGGTGCCATGGGGCACATAGAGAACGCCGCCGCCTTCATGGTGAATGCGATCAATCAGTGCCTGAATTTCAGCGGTATGGACGAGTCCGTCCGGCGCGATGCCTGCATCTGTAAGGGAGTAGCATTTTCCCAGGGAGGAAAGTGTGGGCTTGCTGGCATCAAAGAACCAATCGGCCATAGGCGTGCCATCCGGAAAACAGAGGTTGGGATGCATGGCAGTTTCCTTTCTCTTCTGCAGTGTCGTGCAATGCAGGGTGCAGAGACTGTAAAATGTATGCGAGAAGTGCCTATCCGACGGTAGGCGAAAAGCAAAGATCTATGGAAGAGGTGTAACCTATGATGTACATTCAAGGTGAGAAGCGAAGGGGGCTGCTTTTCCTCGGGTTTGTTGGCATGGTCCTGTTCGCGGTGGGAGATGTGCTTCTTCAGAGTTTTCCCGAAAACGGGGAGACGCTTCTTATCATGCTGAGGACATCCCTCCGGGAGATGCCGATGGGAAGACTGTATTTCACGCTCCTGACAGGTGCTCTTGCGACACCATGCATGTATTTCGGGTTATGCGCTATGGACTCCTGTCTTCGCGACTATCTGGGAGACGGCAGAGGAAAGATGTATCGGTGCTTTCAGGTTGGTGCTGTCATGGGCATGCTGTCTTTCTTTGCAGCACACGCAGTCTGTGCCGTGCTGGAGATGAGCATAAAGCAGGCCCTGGAATGCGGGCTTTCTTCGGAAACGGTGGACATGGCGTTCCGAACACCCTTTCTGCTTGCTTTTGCAGCGACCAATCTGTGGGTCACGGTCGCAGAGGTATGCCTTTCAGTGGCATATATCTTCTATGTCCTGAAAGGGGTGCTACCGCTTCCGAAAGTAGCGGTCTTGCTGAACACGGCAGGTTTCTACATCCTCTTTCAAATCGTGGGCAGGATATTGACCGCGATGACAGGCAATGGGATATTCTCCCTACTTGCAAAAGCGGGTGCTTCTTTGGGAGTTGGAGCCATGTTCCTTGCGGCTATGCACGTCTGCAGGGGACAGAGGAGATAGTAACCTGGCTCGGATGAGATCAGGGAGCAACGGATGCGTACATACCTTATTCAGCGAGTCTGTTAAGGAAATCTTTTATTCTCGAAATGTATTCATCCTGCAGAACCCACGGCCCATGATGACTTCCACGCATGTAATGCACCTCTGGTGCTGGCAATAAAGCTTCAATGGTTTTCTGATCCCTTTTGGAAAAGATATCATTTTCAGGTTGTAGCAGGAGAATTCGGCCCCGAACGCACTCAAAATCCGAGGTTTTCAAGAGTGGCTCATGGATGAGTTCACCCACCATACGAAATGCATGGATCAACTTTTTCTTGCTCCGAGGATCATCTGCGACCATCTGGAAGAAGCTTGTTCCATATGCCATTTCATCCTCTGTTTCGCCTTGATAGTATGTGTTCACTTTTCCCAGCAGAATGCGAGAGGCCACTTTCCACGGTATAAGCTTTAATGCGGTTGCGAGTGCGCCTGTAAGCCATGGTCTCTTTCTGTCAGGCGCGAGATAATTAGAGTCAAGGGTAACGGTTGCCATGAGGATCAAGGCACGGACTTCTTTGTATTTCCGTGTGTAAAGCTGGGCTTGCATTCCGCCGTCACTTGCACCGACAATAATCGGCATATCTATGTTCAACTTCTGAAGCAAATTGTAAATCACGAAAAGCTGCTCATCATTGCTTTTCGTATCTGTTGGGTATTCTATCATCAGAACACTGTATTCAACTTCAAATGTCTCAACATAACGCATGAACATTTGTTGGATTTCTAACCCGTTCAGGAATACGATGGTTTGCGCATGGTCTACTCCTGAAAAAACATAACGCAGGCGATGACCATTGATCTCATCTTCAATATAGCTGTGATCTTTTAAGAACTCCTTTTCTTCTTCTGCATAGGACCTTTCTTGCTTTGTCATCTGAGTAAACTCCAATGCGTTATTTCTTTTCTCTTGCCATGTCCTTGACGATGGCTTTTATCTGCATTGCATTCCTGGTATTTGTCACTCATTTAATGAAGGAAAGAGCAATTCTGAATCAAGCTGCTTCAGTTTTGGCTCTTGAATTGCTGAAGCAACTTGCTTCAGTTTTAAGCTGCTTGTATCGATTTGATTTTCCAAATCCGAAATTAGGAGGGCTGCAACGCCTGCTGAAGCGAAAAATATATACCACTGCTTCATGAACCATAAATTGCGAGCGGAGAATCCTTTTGCTTTCGGAAGTTACGCTCCTAGCGCTATGCACTCATCACAGATTTTCTTAATCCCTTGTCTCCTGGTTTCGATATATCCCGCTCTAACAAAACACATTGGCAAGATCTGGATTATACGGTTTCTGAACGATCTTGAAAAACAAAATAGATGTTTCGCTTTTGGGACGTAGTCAACGCTCGTCGCATATAGATCAAGGACTTGACGATAGAGTACTTTTTCTGATGATCGGATATCTCTGATGCGGTCAAGCAGTTCCTTCCAATAGTTTCCGCCGCCGTTCCCTTTCAAACGGTCATCGTCCATCGCAAAGTCTTTGATTATGTATTCCTTAAGGACAGAATTCGCCCAGATGCGAAACTGCGTGCCACGATGGGATTTTACCCTGTATCCTACCGATATGATCACATCGAGATTATAATACTCGATGTTTCTTTCAACCTGCCTGTCTCCCTCGTTTTGAACTGTTGCAAAATTAGCAACAGTTGCTTCTCGCATCAATTCTCCTTCTGTATAGATATTTTTAATATGCCGGGAAATCGTAGATTTATCTCTCTGAAAAAGATCAGCCATCTGCTCTAGCGAGAGCCATACAGTTTCATTCTGCATATTAACATTGATTCTGGTCAAGCCATCCTCTGTCTGATATATGATTATCTCGCCATGATCATCCACAATCGTTTCTTCTCCTCAATGAATTTTCCACTTCTTCGGTTTTTGGCAATTGAGCTTGTTAGTAGCCTTCTATCTCCACTTCAAGCGTAATATAGGATTCTTTATTTCCCAGCATACTCAGGAATGAATTTCTTTGTCTTTAGATCAACAACCACATAACAATGCAGGATGGTATTGTAGAATAGGATATCGAGCGCAAACTCGTCCTCCCCAAGGGTCAAAGGATACTGATACCCTTTTGAATCTAGGCAAGAAAGTTTTTATCTCTTATGCCAATGTATCGATGAATCTGTTTCCATATGCCATATTCTGATTCAGATCATTTCCAATGTCCCAGTACAGTCTGATCAACTGCTCATTTACATTCAGAAGTGCTCTGTACTGAGATGCCTTTATTCTCTCCTTGATATCCGATAGGAGCTGAATCTGCTTGCTTTCCTGTATTTCTATTTTTACCTCTAATTTTGCAGACACCATCTGCAAAATCTTTTGCTCATCTTTATAGTAAAAGCAATGCCGTAAAGCAGTCCGATCGTCTTCGTGGTCCTTCTCGTTAGTCTCACCAGTATCGTTTTCTACATTCTTCCAGTTCAACAAGAGCGTTATATAAACATTCCTGCAGTTCTGCTTTTGAAAGGCTTTTTACATACTTTTGCAGATCTTCGTAATGCCGTTTCGTTGTTTCCTCTTCCTCACGTTCCCATTCTTCTGCCTGTTTCAGGAAAATCTGCGCAGCTTCCGGTTCAGCGGTGAAATACAGTGCAATCATATGTTTGCATACCACCCGCCGTCCATCAGCGAACGCACAATTGCAGACAGATTTTCTGGGATGCAATTTATCAATGTGGACGTTATAGTTTTCCCCGTTGCTTCCGGATACAACCCCTTCATATGCTGAATCACCGGATTTATTCCAGGAAACCACTTTATGGTTCTCATAATAATCCATCCCACGCCAGACGGAATTACCACTGGCAATTTCAATCAGCCCCATATAGCTTCCCTCCAGTATCATCTGTCTTTCTTTTCTCTAAGACTTATTCTGTATTCCTCTTCAGCAATTTCAATCTCCTGCCTGATCTGCTCCGCAGTAGGCAGATATCCCTGAATTTCCTTTATTTTCACATTATCATATGTCGCCACGCCCATCGGAGTTGTGATTCCCTGAAACGCCAGCTGAACCTCCGTACGATTCATATCTTTACAGATAAGGAGCCCGATCGTCGGATTATCGCTATTCTTTCGTATGAATTCGTTTACAGCATTTACGTAGAAATTCAACTTTCCTGCGTATTCCGGATCAAATGGCTTAACCTTCAGTTCCAGCACAACATAACATCTCAGGTAGATATGATAAAACAGCAAATCAATCCTCCTGGTTTTCCCGGAGATTATGATTTCTTTCTGTCTTCCTACAAAAGCCCAGCCTTCACCGAGCTCGAGCAGGAATCTGGTTATTCTCTGCTCCAAAATATCTTCTAACGCATTCTCATCATATTTTGGCGGCAGGCTAACAAATACAAGATCATAATTGCTTTTCAATATCTCCTGTGCAAGCTCTCCCTGCGCTATTGGAAGTATCTCGGAAAAATATGTAACTGCAGTACCAACTGCATGATACATGTCAGCACGAATGCAATTATCCAAAGCATTGCGGTTCCAGCCTTCTTATATTGTTCTTTTTACGTAAAAGAGAGCTTCATGTAAATCTCTGCATTTAGTGATTATCTCAATATGATGTCCCCAAGGAACAAATCCAAATATTGCCGGGAACGGGATTTCTGCAACAACTTGTTGCAGTTTTTGTTTTTCTTCTGGGCCTACCTCCTGAATTTCTGCAGCAACTTGCTGCAGTTTTAAACTGTTAGTTTCCATCTGATGACTCAGAGCATTAACAGCATCCGCGAAATCCTCATACGAAGTATAGAAAGAATACCATTTTTTCATGTTCCACAGATTGCGGGCAGAGAATCCCTTCGCCTTTGGAAACGCCGCTTGGAGGTCAAGGCT
>JAFUZB010000413.1 GCA_017476845.1 Clostridia bacterium | reverse complement strand
TGCCCGAGCAGAAGATGACGCGCGGGGGCGGGGTGACGGAGGCGCAGATCGCTTGGGCAGAGGCAGTGCTTGCAAGCGTCCGACCCGGCACGGAGATCATCGGGGCGGGGCACTATCCGCTTGTTCCCTACACCGAGGGAAGGGACAGTACGGAGCGGGCGCCCGAGCTTGTGGAGCTCTTGACGGAGCATGGTGTTCTTGCTTGGATGTGCGGACACCGTCACAGCAACTATACCCTGCACGCGGCCTCCTTCCGCCAGATCAATGTGGGGCAGCCCACGGGATATCCCGCCTGGGTGGGCATCCTGGAGGGCGATGGGGAAGCTCTTAGGTACTTTGTGCAGCCCCTGTATCCCCAGGACTCGGAGACCTTCCAGAGCCTCAAGGCGGCTGCCCGCGCCCTCGGGGAGCAGATGGCCGCCGGTTCTCTCAAGGACGGGGAGTTTGCGGAGGACGAGGAGGCCATCTCCTGGTTTGTCGAGGCCTACATGGCGGAAATCGACAGTACACTCGTGGAAAAGCAGGCAGCGCTGCATGTACATCCTGGCCATGCGAAATGGCAGAAGGCCGTGGTGCGCGCAGTCACACGGGAGTGGATCCTGGGAGTCGTGGAAGGCGAGGCGGAGGACGTGCGGGAGATCCGGCTGAAATAGGCCATTTGAGATAGGCCCTGTCGGAAGAAAAACGGGCGTCCCGACGTTATCTTCCGGGAAGACAATTTCACAGGAAGGGACATGATATGGTGGATGTGATGAGGGGGAAAGGACTTGCCCTGCTGCTTGCGCTGTGCATGCTGGTGACATCGTACCCGGGAGAAGCCCGCGCTGCGGAGGCATTGCCCACAGAGCTGATCCGGTCGATGCTCCTGACCACACACTGGGACACAAGCTGCGAGCTGGATGTGTGTGCCTATGAGGTGCTCGGGCAGAAGAAGGACGGGCGGTCATGGAAAATCTATCTTGCCGCCCTCGTTGCCTCCTACGGCGTCATGGGCGGGTATCTCACCGAGATGTCCGGCTGGAGCGGTCCGTGCACTGCGGTGCTGGTGAAGCCGGGGGAATACTGGCAGGCATCGGATCTTCTCACCGTGGAGGACTACAGCGAGATCGGGGAGATCATGCCCGAGAGCATGAGGAAAAAGTATCTCTCGGGAAAATACAACCAAAAGCGCATGGGGGAGAGCATTTCGGAGCAGATTGCATCATGGCGCGCAAGGACCGGGCGGGAGGAACCGCTGGGCGATTATGCCGATGCGGGCGGGGAGCTTGCCGGGATCTTTGTCATCGCCTCCAACCTGATTCCCCTTGAGGCCGATAGCTACCCGCTCGGCTGCACCTGGGTTGAGCGTCTGGAGGATGGGGAGCGCTACCGGTATACGAAAGCATGGTTCCCGGATCCCGGCAGCGAGGTCAATCCGAAGCTGGAGGGACCGGACGGGCGGATGCACGAGGTGACCGGACAGGCCGGAACGGTTCTCATGGAGAAGGAGCGGGTGCGCGACGGAGAGATTATGGAGAGCATCACCGTGCATGCATCTCTGGAGGCGTGCACGATGCTCTATGAGGATCCTTACGGGAAGATCCGATATACCCTGCCTATGATGTGGCAGGATATGGACGGGCTGTCCTTTCCCGAGTACGGACAGCCGCAGGTGGAAACGGAAGGCCTGTGCCGCATGGACACGACGCCTCAGGAGCAGTACTTTGCGTCCCTTCCGGGGAAGCGGGTGTCCGAACCCTCGGAGGAGGACACGGCATCTGTGGGGGAAGCGGAACGGTTTGTGCTCCTCAGGGACACCAGCAGCCATGTGCTGCGACATGAGATGATGGAGGCGGGTACATGGAGGGCAGACTGGGAAAACAGCAACCTGATTTACCCCACAGGCTTGTCTCTGCAGCTTACCTTTGACGCGGCGGAGGACATGCTCACCATTTCGGATGCCATCGGTGCCGGGAAGATACGCATCACCCTTGTACGGGAACCGGGAGGCTGGATGGTGCGGGACGCAGAGCGCGCCTCGTCCGTGAATTGCGGAACCTGGCTTCCCACGGGGCTTGTCATGTATGGCGCGCCGATGGAGCGCGCAACGTCCTGTGTGTATCTCCCGGGGGCGCGCGATCGGAGGGCGGAGAAGGTACAAACAGGCGACCTCCTGGAAGCCTACTGGACACTCTACGACATTATGCAAGAGTTCCTTCTTGAGCGGCGGGAAAAGATGGTCGCCGCTTCCCTTGCGGACAGCTATGCGGAGCGGATCGTCTATCTTGCCGCTTGCGCGAATGTGACTCTCCCGGTCTACAGCGCGCCCAGCAAGGAGGCACCGCGCGCTGCGAAGGGAAAGGCCAAGGTGTCGCTCGGGGACACGGTAGCCCTTTTGCGGCGGGAGGGAGACTGGCTTATGATCCTCTATGAGGTCTCCTCCGGAAGGTACCGGACCGGATGGGTGGACTCGGGGGACCATGCGGTGCTCCGGGAGGCCCTCCCTCTCGTTTCGGAGGCAGCTTACCTGAACAGTACGACCAAGGTGGACAGGGCTACGGAGCTCATCGACGATCCCCTCACGGCCACGGGCAAGCTCTGCAGTCTCAAGAAGGGACAGGAGGTGCGGGTACTGTGTGCCTCAGCCGCCCTGTACTATGTGGAGGCGAAGGTCTCGGGAAAAACCTGGCGCGGCTATGTGCCTTCCTATTGCCTGAAGGACGGGGGCGTGCTGAAGTAAGAAAAGGGCAGCGTCGGAACCTGTGGGTTCCGGCGCCGCCCTTTTTCAGGCAAGCCCCTCACGCTTGGCAAGCGGTAAGAGCGTCAGGGAGAGATCGGGAAGGGTCGGGGCGATCTCGCGAAGGCGGGATAGATCGCGTTGGAAGGCCGCCTCGTCCCTGCGCCCAAGGCAACCTAGGGCGTGCAATACGAGGCAGCGGACACGGTTGCGCGCGGTCAGGTCCTCGTTAAAGACGGTGAGATCGGGGAGGGAGACAGCGAAGTATTCGTTTCTCACGATGTCCGCCATGTGTTTATCGGCATAGGCGATGAGGGCGTCAAAGCGTACAAGGGCCTCCGTCTCTCTTCCGAGGGTA
>JAFUZB010000412.1 GCA_017476845.1 Clostridia bacterium | reverse complement strand
GTGTACATTTCTTTCCAGATCTCAAGCAGCTCCGGGTTTCTTTCATCGAAGGGAATCGTCAGGAAACGGTACAGGAAAGCCTTGTCTGTGTGTGATTTCTCCATCAATCCC
This sequence comes from Clostridia bacterium, assembly GCA_017476845.1. Classification (GTDB taxonomy): domain Bacteria; phylum Bacillota; class Clostridia; order Christensenellales; family Aristaeellaceae; genus UBA2943. The sequence continues at coordinate 14,331 of JAFUZB010000412.1, read as the reverse complement.
GCAAGAAACATCAATCGTTCCAAATTGGCCTTTTGCCAGCCTTCCTGGTCATCTACCTCATTCCATCGCTGCAATATCTGTGTGAGCGGTGCATCAATACCCAGGAGCGTTTCCGGAAATGCAATAACCGCAGAGTGAAGGTCTTCAGATGGCGCTTGGATCGCATGCTCCAGAATCATCGATCCCCCTGTAACTGCCACAAAACCCTCGTCATAGATACCGTATCTTCCCGCTCTTCCTGCAATCTGCTTGATTTCCGCATCATACAAATTCCGTCTTGTCTGTCCATCGAATTTCTCCATTTCCAGGAAAACAACACGCTGTATAGGAAGATTGAGTCCCATACCGATCGCATCGGTTGCCACAACAATATCGGTTTCGCCCTCGCGGAATCTTCGTGCCTCTTCATGGCGGACTTCATAGGGAAGTGCTCCGTAGATGATAGAACATCGTATTCCCTTTTTCTTGCTCTGCAGCTCCGCAGCCACCGCATGCACACTTTTCTTGGAAAACACAACAAGCGCGTCACCCGGCTTCACATCCTCCGGGAAACGAAACCGCTGATGTTCCACAATCAAGGGTGTCTGTCGTACATGCTGCACTACCTCCACTTGATCTCCACAACTGCGAATGATTGATACAAGCAGCTGCTCAGCATCCGGAGAGGCACAGATATGAATTTCGCGTGCGCATAGTCCAAGAATCGCGGCGGACCAGCTTCCTCCGCGCTCGATGTCCGCAATCATCTGGCCTTCATCAATCACAGCCACATCATATACCCGGTTTAGATCTGCCATTTCGATGGTAGATGCTGTTACCTGTGCACATGCTACCTGCATCTCCTCTTCCCCTGTAAGAAGATTGCAAGGAACACCATCCTTGTTGATGGTATCAAACTGCTCATACGCGAGCAGTCGCAGCGGTGCAAGATAGACTCCGTTACCCGCCTCCTCAAGTCGCGTGATCGCATCATAGGTTTTTCCGGAATTCGTAGGACCGATATGAAGCACGAATTGACGTTCCATTGCACGTGCTTTGGGATAGAGATCGCGATAATGTTCCGGTATAGCCTTGAGTACAGCGGCTTGGACTTCAAGAAGACGGCGATACTGCGTAACCATTTTAGCATACCGTCTTCTTGAACCGATCAGAGAGAGAATTCGTTTTTGCGGGAAACGCTCCTGCAGCCGATGAAGGTATTCGCTGATGACGGATCCGTTCTCCTGGCAGATGCGTTGGAGTATATTCTTTCTCCCTTTGACGTGGTTACTCAGACAAGGTTTGATGACAGGATAGGTATCTGAAAACAGATATACGAGATGTGTCCCTGTACTTCTGTGAAAAACTATATTTTCCAGAAAGGTGCCCAACAATGGGACTCGGAACATGCTTAGAAAGCCATCCATGTTGCTTGGACTTAAAATCTGACCCTGAAATGCCATCCCTTGTGCAAGGAAAGGATAATAGCACAATTCGGAACTGGTGAAGTAGGCAGCCAGCACTTCCTCATCATGATCCAGAAATTGATCCATGAGAGAGGAAAAAGCTGCCTTGACATCAATGGTGTTAAGAAATGCATCGGCAGCATCATATTGTGCTATGAGCTCCGCGCGCCGACGAAGATTATTGAGTCTCAGATTGGATGGAAGCTCTCCGTCAATGATTTGCTGAAGCAGGGGAAACAATGTGAAGAATTCCTCTGTGATCTCAGGGTTTTCTTCCGCCTTTCCTTCTTGAATCGCGCATAAAATGTGATCCGCCGATGGGGCTGCTTGAACATCAGTTGTGTCCATTTTTTTGCGTGCTGCCTGCTTTTTGCGCTTGGAAAGAATGTGCTTCCTTTCTTCTTGCAGATACTGAAGATACAAATCCCAAGCTTGCTTATGATCTTGCTGCAAAGTACGACCTCGCAATATGTTATTCCTGCTTCTCGTGATAGGCATCCAAAATATGCCACATGATTTTCCCGCATACCTCTGCATCCGAAGAGGCTCTGTGGGCATCTTCATTGACGATGTCCAGTTCCTCCGCCAATGTTACCTGTTTATAGTCTGGCATACCGGGTAAATATTCTCTTGAGAGTGAAAGTGTATCGATATAATAGAACTGAGCGTTGTATCTGCATCGGTTGAGCGCCTGCACAAAAAAGGTGAAATCAACCTTGGCATTATGCGCGCAAAGCAGGGTTTCACCTTGGTATGCATCACCGAGAAAATCCAAGAATGCCCGATAGGCTTCCGGCTCTCGAGGTGCAGTTTTCAGCATTTCGTTGGAAATATGGTTCACATTTTCTGAACTCGGACGGATAAACATCCCGGGATTCACAAGACTGGAGAAGGAACGTCCGGGCTGTCCGTTAATAAACTCAACCGCACCGAGTTCGACAATTCTGTCTGTGGTCGGTTGAAGCCCTGTGATTTCGGTATCAAAGGCAATAAAGCGTTTACGCATCATACCATAGGTCTCGTCATCTAAAAGGACTTGATAAGCTTTGGCAAATGTATCCATGGAACTTCATCCTTTACGTTTCTTGGCTGCAAGGGATAGCACCCTCATCGTGAGAAAGAAGATAGGCAACAACTTCCCTGTCTGCAGGCGCCCAATCAAGTTCTGCCAGTCTTTGAAGAGGCAGCCATGTATGAGCGATATGTTCTTTACGTGAAAATAAGCGAGACTGAACAGGACAACGATACACGTGCATGGTGAGCACAAAGTCTGGATAGACATAATGCACAGTGAGGAGAAATAGGTCAGGTTGCACAGCAACTTCCAGGTCCATTTCTTCCCGCAACTCACGCATCAGTGCTTGCTCACGTGATTCTTTCTCTTCGATCTTACCGCCTGGAAATTCGTACTTTTCAGAGACATAGGCATAAGGACTGAACCCACGCTGCATGCAAAGGTATTCGCCTGCATGCGTAATGACAGCGGCAACGACATCAATGTGCTTCATCATCTTCTGCTCCCTTGCAAAAAAGCGAGGACTCCCCTTGGGAAGCCCTCACATTGTACGAACCTGTTTCAGGTTCGTCAATCATCTTCATGCTTATTCTTCTTCAGAAACCTCTTCTGCCTCTTCGATGCTGTCAGCTTCGCTTTCATTGGTTTCTTCCGTCTCGGCTGCATCTTCAGCATCACTCTCCTGTGCTTCGTCAGCCGTGTCCTGAGCAGTCTCCTCTGCTTCGCTGTCCTCTGTGTCTTCGGTGTTCTCGGTGACTTCCTCTTCCACCTCTTCAGCCTCAGCCGCTTCTTCGACAGGTTCGGTAGCTTCTTCTTCACCCTCTTCAGGTTCGCCTTCAATGAAAGCCAGTGCACTGCGAATGATATCCGTTACACTCTGAAGGTTTGTCTTCAGATCGGTGTTTTCCGCAGTAACCAGTGTGACCTGCTCATTGAGTTCACCAATGGTTTCTTCAAGTACAGCCTTTTCGGCGTTGACAGTGGCAATCGTTGCTTCCGCTTCTGCCCTTGCCTCTGCAACAGCAGCTTCAGTGGCTGCCTGTGCCTTGTCAATTTCTTCCTGCGCCTGAGTCAAAGAAGCACTCATGGAGGTTACCTGTGCCTTGACGGAATCCAATTCAGAAGAAATGGCACCTTTCTGACTTGTTTCTACACCGCCCCAGATCACAGCGGCAACCAGAAGAACGCAAAGAATAACAACGGACTTTTTCATACTTACTACATCCTTTCTGTCTGTACGACTGTTACACATTATAGAAAGTGGGCGCAATTCAGTCAATGGTAAAAAGTGCGAGCTTCTTAACTCACTGTGCCACATATCATTAGTGATGTCGCAAAGAAGGTGAGCATTTCAAATGCAACTTGGCACAGCTTTGTGATCGAATCAGCCAAGGCCATGGTACATTTAGACATTGATAGCGGTTTGTCTCTTTCCAGTATTAGCCTACTTTGCTACAATCGAATCAAAGGGAAGGATGAAAGGAGACCGTCAGATGGCACAATCTTTGAATACCAAACAGGAACTGGCGGATGCGCTGAAGCTGCTCCTGAAAGATCATTCTCTCAAAGAACTGACAATTGCTGATATCAGTCAGCAGGCAGGCATGAATCGCAAAAGCTTCTACTATCACTTCAAGGATAAATTTGATCTTGTCAACTGGATTTTCTATACAGAGTACTTTGATCTTTATATGAATGCGTCAGATGATCATCCCGATATGATCCTTTACATGTGTCGGTATCTTGAACAAAATATGGCATTCTATAGATCAGCACTTAAGGTTACAGGGCAGAATTCGTTTGATGAGTATCTCTCCGAAGTCCTTCACCCGATTATCCGTGACCGTATGCGATCACAGGTGTGGAGCGATAAGTACATGGAGTTTTATGTGGGCATCTACGTTGATATGTACCACAATGCCATAGTAAAATGGATAAAACATGGTTGTCAGATTCCACCGGATACGTTTGTACGCCTTCTGTACCACACTTCCGAGCTCTCCGCTAAACCGGCAAAGGTGAATTGATCCTTTTCCGGTTCTTTTCTACTCCCCTGAAAGGCGTATCCATCTGCCCGAAAGATAGACACGACCGAAAAGAATGAAAAGCAGGAGATTGTGCGCGATCATACAGCCCCATGCTGCTTCGAGTCCATAACCTGCCACTTGAAGCATGACATAGGTGCCAAGAATACGAACAAACCACATACCACAAAGATTATAGATCAAAGGAATACGCGTACTCCCTTGTCCTTGCATCATGCCTTCAACAATGATGGGAATACCGTAAAAAGGCTCAGAAACAGCAACCATACGTAATACTGTCGTTCCCAGGCGAATCACCTGCGGATCCGAAGAAAACAGCCCTACAAGCGGACGTGCCAACAAAAACAGCAGACTCCCCGATACAAGCATGAGCACGACTTCCAGCACAAGGAATGTATAGGAAAGCTTTTTCAGTCCCTCGCGATCGTTCGCTCCATAGGCATTCCCCGCAAGGGTGGCTGCGGCTGTCTGCATACCCCATCCGGGGATATAAAAAGCAGATTCAACCGTATTCGCAATCGTATGGGCTGCCGTTGCCGTTCCGCCTAGACTGTTGATGAGGGCAGCGAAGACTACGTACCCCAGTGAGGTACCAAAGCGCTGAAACATGTTGGGAAAACTGATCCGCATACAGGGGAGTAATATCGACTTGTCAGGAGAAAGCGGGAATCCCTTGGGTGATACAGCCGGATGCCTCCACACCTTCCAGGCGATGGCAATTCCTCCAACGGTATATGCAATACTAGAGGCCCATGCAGCACCTTCAACCCCCAGCCCCATCCCCGGAACCTGCCAGTTAAAGAGCCATGCGAGATTTCGTGTGGGATAGATCATAAAGAAATTCAGAACGACATTGATGCCGTTGACAAGAAAGCCAATACGCATCGGCGAACGGGTATCGCCGGCACTTCTTAGCACCATGCCAAGTATGATGGTTGATGTTCGAAAAAGCATGGGCATGTAGAGAATGCGAAAGTACGATTCTGCGGTCTGTCGAATCCCAGGATCCGTCTGCATCCAGATCGGAATCTTGTGGCTGAGCAAAAGTGTAATGCAGGTCATCAGTAAACCGATGCATCCTGTCACAGTGAATGCCTGTGCGGCGCATGTACGTGCTTTATGCTCATCTCCCGCGCCGCAGGCTTGAGAAATCAGTGCGAGAAAACCTACGCCAAATGCGGAAACAGTAGATCCAACAAGCCAGTTGACAGTACTTGTCGCACCCACTGCTGCGGTGGCTGCGGTTCCCAATGTGCCTACCATGGCTGTGTCAATATACTGAACGCAGGTTTGCATAAACTGCTCAATCATAGTGGGCAATGCCAGAGTGAAAATCGTCCTGAGTGTTTCACGATCCCAGTGCAAAGAATGTCGCATGAAGCTTGTCCTTCTAACGTTCCTGCAGGTATGGTCACACCGCGTAGTGCAAGCAGTATTTGAAAGGGACAACCCAGCACAAAGACACCTGCAGTGCGCCTCCCCTTCAGCTTTTCCTGTAGCAGTTGCGTGTATAATGCCTTGATTTCGCATTAAGACCTGCACCAATTGTGATTCATAAAGTGTGGTTCCCATGGGAAATATAGCATGATTGGTGGCAGTGTGCAACGATTGTCAGCCGGCATACACGATAAACAAGCGCGTGCCGCGAAAAAATCGATGCACGCGCTATGGTTTAGTTGTCAACCTCCTGTGCGGGGGCCGTTTCGCTCTCATTACTCAGATTGAGAATAGGCATTGTGATGCCGCTTCCGTTTGAGTACAGCGGAAGCTTTCCGTCCCATCTTCTGGCTTGCGTGAAGGAAATGAGATCTTTGGTGAGCGATTCAGAAATCTTGGCGTTAGCTTCTGCTTCTGCCTCGGCCTGCACCTTGGTAGCATAGGCAGCCGCGTCGGCTTCAATCTTTTTCACCGCCGCATCGGCCTCCGCAGAGATCTTCTGACGCTCTGCCGCCTGACGGGTTTCCATGGTGGCCTGCTCCTGCTCAATCTCAGCCTGCAACTTTTTCTGTGCAGCTACCTGCTTTGCTTCAACCGCATCAGTGAAGGAATCTGAAAAATCGATATTTTCGATAGAAACAGAGATGATGTTGATGCCATACTTTGCCATTTCAGACGTCAACTTTTCACGGATAGTGATCGAAAGATTCTCGCGTTCAGCCACCAGATTTTCTGCTGTAAACTTGCTGAAGGTAGCTTTGGTGTTTTCCAGGAGTCTCGGCATGACAAGTGTGGTGAAGTACCCTGTTCCAACTTCCTTGTACAGATTCATCGCTGTAGACTTGTTGATGGCGAAATTCACTGAACCTACGACCTCAACCTGCTGAATGTCTGAGGAAAAGGCTTCCGTAGTGAAGGCTGTTTTCTGCTCACGATTATCCATCATGATCACAGACTGTACAGGATTCTTGAAATGGAATCCCGCATCCAGTGTGAAGTCCTCTACCTTGCCAAAGGTAGTCAAAATGCCGGTATAGCCTGTCGGAACAACGGTTGTACAGGCAAAGAAAACAACAATCAGAAGCGCCAGAACCACCAGAATACCAATGAGCTTTCCCTTTGCAGTGCGGATCATATATCATACCTCCCCTTGCTTCCGACACTTCTCTGTGTCGGTGAAGTCAATATATCGAGAATGGCACCATTGGGCAATGGGAAGTCGCGCAAACATACATTGCAGCGTCTGAAATGACACTCCGTCAGTCTGTCTCAGCAGTCTCCGTCAAGAACTCTTCATAGAGATAATCAGTGAGTCGGTTGATCATTTCAGGCTGTCTGCCGCCCACATCCTTACCATCGATCTGAGAAGCACGGCAACAGAATTTGGAACTGCTGGTGACAATCACTTCTTCTGCTGCCAGCAGGGCATCCACGTCGTAGGGACGCTCCTCAAAAGGGATGCCAAGTACAGCGCACGCTCGCAGGAGATGGGCTCTGGCGATGCCTGGAAGGATGAGGTGATCTGCCGGTGCAGTCACCAGTTTCCCGTCCTGAATGATGGAAATATTGCTGTGGGCACACTCGGTGACACGTCCACCTGGACGATAAAAGACTGCCTCCTCACATCCTGCGCGCTTCGCTTTTTCTGCCGCCATGACAGACGGTATCAAATTCAGTGTCTTGATATCACAGTGGAAGAATCGGGTATCCTCCAGTGTGATCAGGTGAATAGGTTTTCGCATGTCTCGAATTGTGAAGGGACGGAGTGTAATCCATAGATTTGCTTTGACATCAGCGGGAAATACATGTTCTCTGTCAGCGGTGGCACGTGTCACCTGATAGTAGACGAACAGATCTGGGCTTTCTACTTCCTGAACGAGGTCATAAAGGAGATCCTTGAGTTCCTGTTTGGAGACGGGGATTTCGATTTCCAGCGCCTTGGCGCTTCGGAAAAACCGGTCCACATGCTCATCTAGCGCGAAGATCTTTCGGTTGCGACAAGCTTCCGCATCGTAGACACCATCACCGAAAAAGCATACGCGGTCATTCATCGGTATCATCATTCGGTCGATTTCGTCGTATCGACCATTGTAATAACCGAGCGTTTTCATTAAGACACTCCCTTTCGCAAAAAAGTATAGCACACTTTGTACTTGAAACTATGTACTTCTCCTGTATAGCCTTTGCACGAAGGTAGACTTAGCCAATATGTCAAGGGTCACGCAAAAAGCTTTTCCCAATAGAAAAACAATGATTCGCTTCTTACCATGCATGTGTTCAATCCACATTCCAACGATGGGCTTCTCTAAGTGCAGACTGCAGCATCATGTCATAGCTTTGTATGACATCCGATGGGCCAGCGATGCGAATCTTTCCCGTATACTGAAACAGCCATGCAAAGAAAGGCGGACTGAGCTGAGCATCAACCTCGGCAAGGAAATAATGGTCTGAAACCTTGTGTGTCATCAGATCCATGCCGAACTTGTCGATCATATTCTTCATGACGTCATCATGACACAGCAGCTCAATGCGTCTTTCCTCCCCACTGTACATCTTCGTCATACGATCAAGGTAATCGTGGGGATCAAAAAGAGCGGATGGCACAAAGTGTTCTTGCGTCATGTGAAGCTTGATCATGCGGTCGAGACGAAATGAAACGGTGCGATTGCGTTCCTCCGAAAAACCGATGAGGTAATAGCGATTCTCCTGAAATACGATGAGATAAGGAGAGACAAGATATTCTTTTCCGCGATGTCGAATGACTCGCTCTTTGTATCCGTTGTACTCAAAGTACTGGAAGGCTACTTTCTGCTGTATCCCAATCGCCTCACCGATAAGCTGTATAGCCTCACGCACTTGCACCTGGCTGACGGATTTCGGAGCGAGTATGCGTGCAGAGCGTATCGCTTTTTCCTGATGAACGCTGACAAGCTGGCAAAGGTGATGAATCAGATCTTGGGATTCCTCTTCTGAAATGAACGATGTACAGGAGAGCGCATCTGCAATCACCTGTATATCATGAAAGGACAGTGGGTGTGTACCGATGCCATAACGCAATGTATGCCCTGTCCGTACGGTAATAATGTTGTCTCCAGCGCTCCTAAGCGTCTCAAGATCATCTTTCACCGTGTCACGGTTCATGTGCATTCCACCCCGGTTAGCTGCTTCCATCAGTTCGGGGACACTGAGACAATGTGTTTGATCCGTGTTGCGCAGCAAAAAACGTTCAAACAGAAGAATTCTGCTTTTATTTGATACGGACATAAGCGGACCTCGTTACGATCCGAAACCGGCAAACTGACAGGCAGCAGCTATCAGCGATTCCCGCCAGCCGTCAAAAGCAGAATACTCGCCTTCATACGACTCAAGACTTGCACCGGATGCAACAACAATCAGACCGTCTCTGCGCTCAAAATTCATTCCCAGAAGTCCAAAGAGTCCATAAGCACCGGCACTGTGTCCGGAAAACCCAAGTGACGCTTCTTTGAGCCATCTGTCCACTCCGAGTGTATCGGTAAAAATCTGTGGGCCCGCAGCGTAAGCTCGGTCAAACATTCCATCCCCGTTCTGTTTCTCCTCGTTGTATTCCCATACAGGAGTAAACATCCTTCGGAGTGTTTCTGTTTTCAGCAGAGGATGATCTTCTTGCGATGCATGCATCCACATCTGCATCAGTACAAGCATATCTTTGACGGAAGCTCGCAGTCCACCCTGAGGGGAAAAGATCGTAGCGTTCGTGCCAGGGACATACCGCGAATAGGGATCTTCAGAGCACAGTTCAGGTGTGGCGTCACATTGCGGTGTCCATGTGCCATTTTCTGGATCAAGCCTGCCTGTAGGATCCAGCTTTCTGTAAATGGTTCCGACGTGTTCTCTGGCAACCCTCGTCATAGTGGGCAGATGAAAGCCACAGTCCAAATGCAACGGATCAAAGATGTGCGCTTTCATGTAATGGTCAAACCGTTCCCCTGTCACTGTTTCAAGTATCGTTCCCAGCAATCCGTAATTGATGTTTGCATATTCAAAATAGGTGCCAGGTTGATGCGGTTGACTTCCCCAGGCACCCTGACATGCGCAGGGAGAGGTAGGATCAAAGAAGGAAGTGATCGGATAAGCATAGGGAATAGAATAACTCGCAGCAACACTGTCATCTCCCTCACATATCGAGGAAGTATGAGAAAGAAGCTGTTGTATGGTTATAGGTTCACTGGGGAAATGCGGATTACGAATACGGAATCCAAGATAGTCTGAAATATCATCCTCAGGAGCAATAACACCACGCTCTATCTGTTGCCAAATACCGGTGGCTGTCAAAAGTTTCGAAATGGATGCCATTCGATATTTGGTATCCGCACATGCCGATATATCATGGCCTCCGTTGAGCGCTATACGCTGGAAACCGACAGTATCAGCAAACAGAATCTCTCCGTTCTTGATGATACCGATGGATGCCGCTGCAAGGGGATGAGAAGGATGATGTATGATGGTTTTCATCTGTGCAAGCAGGTGTTCTTCGTCGTTGTGATGTAGAGTCATGCACTTTTCTCCTCCTGCTCCTTGGACTCTGTATCATAGATTTCAGGAAGTACGCCGCGAATTGTTCGATACAGAAGCAATCCCTGCTTCCCTCCGAAAGCTGAAACCATATCGTTATAGAGCTGCATCTTGCAGTTCGTCTTTCCAAGACATGAGTGCACTATAGCCGCAGTCGTTTGTGCTTCTTCAAGGGAAAAGCCGCTCAGCTGAAGACGCGAAGGCAGTTCGTCTACCCAAGCAAACTCCGGTCGGTTTTGACCAACTTCGGCCTGTTTTTCACTTTCGTCGGAATAAACGGGGGATTCTGTAGTTTCTGCCTGCTGTTCCGATGTAACGGGTTGCGCAGCCTCTCCTGATGCAGGCGGAACCACTTCCTCAACTTCTGCCTCTTCCACCGGCATACACGTGAATACCCAGTCCACATTTTTGATATGCTTCACAATCACGATGTCTGAGAATTCTTCGATAAATCGCGCTGACTTCATACCTGTATGTTTGCGTTCATGAAGATAGGTATTTGAATTATTAAGAAAAGTGCAAAGGCGGGGAAATTTCATGCAATACGTCCCATACTGTGTTCTGCTTCCGTATTGCCTCATAACGCGCAGAATAAAGTCGGAGATCTCTACGCGATTATCCGGCTGTACGACAGAATCAATCTCTTTTGTCGCTATCGTTGGACGGATAGAGATTTTATCGCGTTTGGCTGATCTGTCGCACCAGAAACGACTGACTCCGGCAAAATCAGTGTCCCGACTGATGATCACATACCGTGTCTGGGGATCTGTCTCCGTACCAATGAGATACCCAAGATAACTGACCAGATGCATATCCAAGGATTGCTTTCCAAAAGCCACCTTGATTGTATGAAACGGTACATGGATGTCAGAGATCACATCCAGGCTGATCTTATCGGCATGGTCAGTGTAAAACAATATCACGTTTTCAGCATCATTCAGTTCATGGATCCCTTCAAGTCCAGTATCATGCACATTCTCATAATCAATAAGGTATACAGTATGCGACAAACCGGCTTCCTCCTAATCCTCTATGTCTTCGTAAGGTTCATATAGCTTTGATAGCAAACGGTCTCTGTTTTCAAGAAAGAGCTTGGTTAACAAATAGCTTTCCGTCTCTTCCCATGTTGTCTCATGAATCCCCCGCTCCTCAAATGACAATATGGCAGCTTCCGGCATTCCGAGGAGTATCGGCGAATGTGTGGCAACGATAAACTGTGAGCCCTCCAGTGCCATCTGATGCATATGTGAAATGAGAACCAGCTGACGCTGTACAGAGAGTGCAGCTTCTGGTTCATCCATAAGATACAGTCCTTCACGCGATTCCGACTGCAGGAAAGAGAGGAAACTCTCCCCATGTGACATGCCGTGATAATCGGGCATCTGGCCCGGAAAGTCACTGTAACGTGTCGTGGCCGCAGTAGCTACGTTAAAAAAGCTCTCGGCGCGGAAGAAATAACCTGAATTCCGCGGACGGTACCCGCGTACCAGTCGGATGGCATCTTGCAGCTCTGAGACATCATCGAAGGTTGAAAAGCGGTAATTCCGTGTTCCACCTTCAGCATTGTAGCCGTAAGCTACGGCAATGCTTTCCAGGAGCGTAGATTTGCCGGTGCCATTCTCGCCGCACAAGAAAGTAATGTTTTTATGAAATGTCATCGTGCGTAGCATGGTGAGCGCCGGTATGTTCCATAAGTACGAGGTTGAAGGGATTTGTTCCCAAGCAATGGACAGACTTTGCAGAAAAAGCGAGTTCACAGTCTCCCTCTCCCCTTTGCAGGAAAAGTCACTCGTTAATTATTGCAAAATAGGCCTTGCTGTCAAGCTGACAGTGCGTGACACGTTTGCCTCACAATGGTACAAAAGGTCCCGCTTTTGCCATTTTTCTATGTCTACAGACTTGTATAACTCCGCTGTTTTTGCTAGTATGACAGGTGTTGTCGGGCAACTTGATGGCGCCAGACAATCAGGATGAAGGAGGATCAATTTATGGATCAGGTTTTCGAACAGCTGGGCAAAATTGGCATTGTTCCTGTCGTCGTTCTTGATGACGCGAAAGACGCACTTGCTCTAGGCAAGGCACTGATGGACGGAGGGCTTCCCTGTGCAGAGGTGACTTTCCGGACTGCTGCTGCGGAAGAAAGCATCCGCATTATGGCAAAGGAATTCCCTGAGATGATCGTTGGTGCCGGAACCGTGCTTACGATTGATCAGGTGAACCGTGCCGTTGATGCCGGCTCCAAATTTATTGTCAGCCCTGGGCTGAATCCCCGCATTGTTGCTTATTGTATCGATCGTGGCATTCCTGTATGCCCTGGAACGTGCACACCGAGCGATGTCGAGCGTGCACTTGAGTTTGGTCTGGATGCTGTTAAGTTCTTCCCTGCAGAGCCTGCTGGCGGCCTGAAATTCATTAAAGCTATTGCAGCTCCCTATACCAATGTGAAGTTTATGCCCACCGGCGGCATTAATGCACAGAACATTAGAGATTATCTGGCCTACAATAGAATCCTTGCATGCGGTGGAAGTTGGATGGTAACCAAGGACCTGGTAAAGGCCGGAGATTTCGCCAAGATTACCGAACTTGTTCGTGAGGCTGCGAATATTGTTAAAGAAGTCCGTGGATAACGGTGTGTAACAAAGGAGTTTGAATTATGGATTTAAAGTTGAACTCCGCTTCCGAATGTCGTTATGATGCTGCAAGCCTGGGAGAAGTGATGCTGAGGCTGGATCCCGGCGAAGGACGAATCCGTACCGCTCGTTCCTTTACTGCATGGGAAGGCGGCGGTGAATACAATGTCATTCGCGGACTTCGTCGCTGCTTCGGCATGCGTACGGTTGTCCTTACCGCGTTTGCCGACAACGAGGTTGGCAGATTGATGGAAGATTTCATCCTGCAGGGCGGTGTGGATACCTCTTACATCAAATGGATGAAAACTGACGGTATTGGCAGGCTGTGCCGCAATGGTCTCAATTTTACCGAGCGTGGATTCGGTGTGCGTGGCGCTGTAGGATGTTCAGATCGTGCAAACACTGCCATCTCCAAGGCCACCCCTGAAGACCTTGATTTCGAAAAGCTTTTTGGTCAGGATGGTGTGCGTTGGTTCCATACAGGTGGTATCTATGCTGCGCTGTCTGAGCAGAGCTGTGAAACCGTCATTGAAGCCATCAAAACCGCAAAGAAGTACGGCACGGTCGTTTCCTATGACCTGAACTATCGTCCTTCCATGTGGAGTGCGATTGGCGGTCAGGCCAAGGCACAGGAGGTCAATCGCGAGATCGCAAAATATGTTGATGTCATGATTGGTAACGAAGAAGATTTTACCGCTTGCCTGGGCTTCAGCATTGAGGGCAACGATGAAAATCTGAAGACGCTGAATATTGACGGTTATAAGAAGATGATCAATGAAGCCGCCAAGACCTATCCGAACTTCAAGGTGGTTGCTACCACGCTTCGTACCGTAAAGACGGCGAGCAAAAATGACTGGAGCGCACTGTGCTGGGCCGATGGTGAGATCTATCAGGCGAACGAGTATAAGGACCTTGATATCCTTGATCGTGTTGGCGGTGGCGATTCATTCGCAAGCGGCCTTGTCTACGGTCTGATGACGACTGGTGATCCCGAGAAGGCTGTGAACTATGGTACCGCACATGGTGCTCTTGCCATGACAACGCCTGGTGATACAACAATGGCGAATGTCAAGGAAGTGGAAGCCCTGATGTCCGGTGCCGGTGCCCGTGTAAAGCGCTGATCAATGATGCCCGCTTCGGCTGGCTTTTTAGGAGTTAAAATGCAGAACACAGTCATTACGGAAGACCAGGTCGTCACACTTCTG
>JAFUZB010000411.1 GCA_017476845.1 Clostridia bacterium | reverse complement strand
GGAAGACCCGGCTACGGTCTGTACGACCGTGCCCTGGGTGCTGCCTATCTGAACGGTCTGTGGGAAGCGATTGAGCGCGGCGAGAAAGCCTGAGGAGGAAAAGAAAGATGAAACTGAGCTATGCAGGCATTGCAAATCAGGCGTAGTGGGAGAAGGCAGGGATTGCCCTGCCCAAGCAGGATATTCTGCAGATGCTGAAGGCGACTGAGGAGAACCCGGTCTGGGTCCACTTCGGTGCGGGCAACATTTTCCGTATCTTCATTGCGGGTCTCCAACAGCGTCTTCTTGATGCTGGCGTGACCGACAAGGGAATTATCGCTGCAGAAACCTTCGATATGGAGATCATCGACAGGATCTATGCTCCCTTTGACAGCCTGACCATGGGTGTCACGCTTCGCGGCAACGGAAGCACCGAGAAGGCGGTCATCGCATCAATCGCCAAGGGCATCAAAGCCAACAGCGCCGATGCGGCTTCCTGGGATGAGCTCAAGGCGATCTTCCGCAAGCCCTCCCTGCAGATGGCAAGCTACACGATCACCGAGAAGGGCTATGCCCTGCGCGGCCTGAATGGGGATCTGCTTCCCCTGGCCGCAGAGGATATCAAGCGCGGCCCCGCAAGCCCCAGGCATGCCATGGCCGTGACGGCTGCGCTGCTCTATGAGCGCTTCCAGGCCGGCGGCACCCCGATTGCCATCGTTTCCATGGACAACTGCTCCCACAATGGCGAAGAGCTGCGCGCGGGAGTGGTCGGCATGGCCGAGGGTTGGGAGAAGGAAGGCTTTGTCTCCAAGGATTTCATTGCCTGGCTCACCGACGAGGAGAAGGTTTCCTTCCCCTGGAGCATGATCGACAAGATCACCCCCCGTCCGCATCCCTCGGTCGAGGAACAGCTCAAGGCGGACGGACTGGAGGATATGTCGCCCATCGTGACGGGCAAGGGCACCTATATCGCGCCCTTTGTCAACGCCGAGGAGGCCCAGTACCTGGTGGTGGAGGACCGCTTCCCCAACGGCCGTCCCGAGCTGGAGAAGGCGGGCGTATATCTGACTGACCGCCAGACCGTCAACGATACCGAGCGCATGAAGGTCACCACCTGCCTCAATCCGCTGCATACCGCCCTGGCTGTCTACGGCTGCCTGCTCGGATATACCAAGATCTGCGATGAGATGCAGGACAAGGATTTGGTGAAGCTTATCCGGACCATCGGCTATGTCGAGGGACTCCCTGTGGTCACCGATCCCAAGATCATTTCTCCCAAGGCATTTATCGATGAGGTCGTCGAAAAGCGCCTGCCCAATCCCTTCATGCCGGATACGCCCCAGCGCATTGCGACCGATACCAGCCAGAAGATTCCGGTGCGCTTCGGTGAGACGCTCAAGAGCTATGTGGCCGACGAAAAGCTGAATCCTGCTGATTTGACCGCGATTCCCATGGCGATTGCCGGCTGGCTCAGATATCTTCTGGGCGTGGACGACAAGGGCGAAAAGATGGAGGTCAGCGGCGATCCGATGCTCTCCGAGCTGCAGGATGTGCTCAAGGATGTCCGCCTGGGCGATGTGCATAGCGGAGACGCTGCCCTGGATACCCTCCTTACCAACAGCCACCTCTTTGGTGTGGATCTGAAAGCCGCAGGTCTTGCCGAGAAGGTAAGGGCAGATTTCCAGAAGCTGCTCGAAGGCCCCGGTGCCGTGCGTGCGCTGCTGGAAACCCTGTAAGCCATGACACAGACGAGGGAGAGCGGGAGCCAGTATGCCCTGAGGGTATTGCAGGATAAGATTGTCCATCTGGAGCTGGAGCCGGGCAGCTGGGTGAGCGAGAATGAGCTCGCCGACAGCCTGGCTCTCTCCCGAACCCCGGTGCGCGCTGCCATTCAGGAGCTGAGCACGGTGCGGCTCATTGAAATCTATCCGCAGAAGGGAAGCCGTATCGCCAGGATCGACTATAGTCTGGTCGAGGAGGCGCGGTTCATGCGTCTGGCGCTGGAGCGTGCGGTGGTGGAGCTGCTGTGTGCTTCCACCTCGCAGGAGGCGCTTGCGCAGCTGGAGGAAAGCCTGAAATATCAGGAAATCTACCTTCAGCTGGAGGACAATACGGCCTTCTTCCGGGCGGACAATGAGTTCCATCATCTGCTGTTCATCCTGGCCAATAAGGAAACGTCCTATCGCATGATGAACGGCCTTACCGCACACTTTGACCGTGTACGGCAGATGGCTTCGCGCATGGAGACCAACAGGACACGCAATCTTGAGGACCACAGAGCCCTGGTGCAGGCAATCGGACAGCATAACGCGCCTATGGCCATGGACATTGTGACAAGACATCTCACCCACTATCAGGTGGATGAGGGTGCGCTGCGCGATAAATACCCGGAAACCTATTTTGCATGAAAGAAGAGAACAGCTGTGCGATCGCACAGCTGTTCTCTTCTTTGCGTAGGTTTATAGATTCTTTACGCGCAGCGCGCGGATGGCGTTGAGCACGGCAAGCACCATGACGCCGACATCTGCAAAGATGGCCAGCCACATGCTTGCGATGCCGAGTGCACCGAGAATGAGGCAGATGAGCTTGATGGCAATGGCGAAGATGATGTTCTCATAGGCGATGCGCAGGCACTTGCGTGCGATGCGGATGGCCTTGGCCACCTTGAGGGGGTCATCATCCATGAGGACGACATCGGCGGCTTCGATGGCAGCATCCGATCCCAGTGCCCCCATGGCGATTCCGACATCAGCGCGGGAGAGCACCGGAGCGTCATTGATCCCGTCTCCGATGAACGCGAGACGCTTCTTTCCGCTGCGGCTGGCAAGAAGGGCTTCCACCTTCTCGACCTTGTCTGCAGGGAGGAGTTCGCTGTAGACTTCATCGGCCCCGATCTCACGTGCGATGGCCTCGGCGGTTTCCTTGCGGTCCCCGGTGAGCATGACGGCTCGGCTGATGCCCAGGGCATGCAGTTCGGAGATCGCCTGCGCGGCATGCGGCTTTACGCGATCGGCAATGAGGATATGTCCACAGTAGCGTCCATCCACTGCAATGTGCACGATGGTCCCTACCGAGGAACAGGGCTGATAGGCAGCACCGACACGCTGCATGAGTCGGTCGTTTCCGATGGCGACCGTCTTTCCGTCGACAATGGCCTGTATGCCGTGCCCGGAGATCTCCTCAACCTCCGTCACGCGGTGTAGGTCCAGCTCTTTCCCGTATGCCTTGCGAAGACTCAGCGCAATGGGATGGGTGGAGTGACCTTCAGCGTGGGCTGCGATATCCAGAAGCTCATCCTCAGGGATGGCGGCATGGTGCACTCCGGCTACCTCAAACACGCCCTGGGTCATGGTCCCGGTCTTATCCATCACCACCGTATCGGTGTTGGCCAGGTCCTCAAAGTAGTTGGAGCCCTTGACCAGGACGCCCGCGCGGCTGGCGCCGCCGATGCCCGCAAAGAAGGTGAGGGGAATGGAGATGACCAGTGCACAAGGACAGGAGATGACAAGGAAGGTGAGGGCACGCATGATCCAGTCGCCCCACTCGGGAGATGCACCGGTGAACATGCGGAAAAGCGGGGGCAGGAGGGCAAGGGCGAGCGCGCAGAAGCACACGGCGGGGGTATAGATGCGCGCGAAGCGGGTGATAAAGGCTTCCTGACGGGATTTGTGCGAACTTGCGTTCTCCACCATGTCCAGAATCTTGGAGGCTGTGGACTCGCCGAATTCGCGTGTGGTGCGAATGCGCAGCGTGCCGGAGGTATTGATGCATCCGGATATGACATCCTCGCCTTCGTGCACTGTGCGGGGCACGCTTTCACCGGTCAGGGCAGCGGTATCCAAGGAGGAATGCCCAGAGAGGATGACTCCGTCGATCGGGATCTTTTCTCCGGCGGAGACGACGATCACATCGCCCACTTCAACCTCATCGGGGTCGACCTTCTCGATGGTTCCGTCCTCCCGCTCAAGATTAGCGTAGTCGGGGCGGATGTCCATGAGCTGGGAAATATTGCGGCGGCTTTTGCCTACGGCAACGCTTTGGAAGAGCTCCCCGATCTGGTAAAAGAGCATAACGGCGGCGCCTTCGGCGTAGTCTCCGGTGCGTACGCGTCCCAGTATGATCGCACCGATACTGGCAACGGCCATGAGAAAGTTTTCGTCAAAGGGCTGACGGTTGCGGATGCCCTTCCAGGCCTTGATGAGAATGTCATAGCCGACAACCAGATAAGGGATCAGATAGAGGAGAAACTTCAGCCATCCGTCTGCGATATCGTCAATAGGAAGAAAGTGCAGTACGACCATGCAGACCGCGGCAATGATTATCCGATAGAGAACCTTTTTCTGTTTCTTGTTCATGATGCTCTCTCCAAAAACAGTCAGGCAACCGGAAAAAGGATTACAGGAAGATCTCGCAGTCGTCCTCAACGCGCTTGCAGTTCTTCAGTACATCCTGCATGACCGTAGCAGGCTCGGCACCTTCAGCGAAGGTGACAATCATCTTCAGGGTCATGAAATTGACGGTACAATCGGCAACACCGGGGGTCTTTTTAGCTGCATCTTCCATCTTGGCGGCACAGTTGGCACAATCGACATCGATCTTATAGGTCTTTTTCATAGGGAGCCCCTCTTTTCTGTAATCATTGAACATATGAACAATTGTTCATATGTTTGTCGAAAGTATAGCATGGGAGGATATCGCTGTCAACGAGCAATCGAAGCGGTGGCAGCGATCGGCAGCGATGCCTTCCATGCCGGGATAGGACGGTGTTTCAGGTCGCGTCGGGACCTTTTGCCTGCTTTTCAGCGCGGCGTTTTTCAGAGGCGATACGGGAGTATACGCAGCCGCAGTAATCCTGACGATACAAGCAGTATTCCTCCGAGCGGCGGATGGAGCGCAGATAGCCGTCTGCCTTCTTGAAATCTGAAAAGAGATAGGGAACGCCGTAGAGTGCAGCGAGCTCTCCGCCGATTTCGTTGAGCTTATCGGCATTCTTCAGGGGAGAGATGGAGAGGGTGGTGGTAAAGTAGTCATACCCGCCCTCCCTGGCAGCCTGTGCCGTCTTTTCCAGTCGGAGACGGTAGCAGGCAAAACAGCGTACCCCGCCCTCGGGGACCTCCTCCAGCCCTTTTGCGATGGCTTCAAAGTTCTCAGGATCATAGGGGGCGATCTCAAGGGACGGGGGAAGGGACAGCGACATCTCGTGAGTCAAACGGTCAAGCTCCTTTGCTCGACGGTCATATTCCTCGGCAGGGGAAATATTAGGGTTATAGAAAAAGCAGGTCACCGCGAAGTGCTCGCAGAGCTCTTCAAGACATCCGGAGGAGCATGGGGCACAGCACACATGCAGCAGAAGGCGCGGACGAGACGCATCTGTGCTGTGTTTTGCGATGATGCCCAGCATTTCTTTGCGCCAATTGGTTTTCTGCTGATTCATGTACTGCCTCCTGTTTATTGAGTCCTTTGTTTGAACGGCATGTCTGTCACGGTATCGCTGTGCGTAAAGGGATAGTATTCGCGTCCGGCTCACCATGCTGAGAAACGCTCCGCGAAGAGGACACTTTGGCATGATACCATGTTCCGTGTACGTTTTCCTTTGTGATCATATTGCGTGATGCATGTCTTGTCAAACGTGTGCCCGTCGCCGGGCTTTGCTCATACAGAGAACACACAGGCATCATTCTTGCAGGACCGGAGCACATCTTCCGTTGTTTCATGAATTTCTCATATTCCTTTTCCTTCTCAAATCGGTTTGTTTCTGATAACATGACAGACGCATTATGTATTTTCATCGCTGCACATTTCATTTCGCAGCAGACAGGAGTTTGATGCTATGCAGGGAGAAACGAGTGTGAAGAAGATCACACGCTTTGAGGATGCACCTGAGTATCAGGCGTTTCTTGAGAGGCGCGCCGAGATGATGGAGGCCACGGACAATCATGATCCCTATTTTGTTGTCCATGATTCACCGCTTTCGGACACCTCTGTCATGGATGGCAAACGGGTACTCAATTTCGGATCGTACAACTATGTGGGGATGTCGGGACGCAAGGAGGTATCGGAGGCTGCAAAGGCGGCGATTGATGCCTATGGCACTTCCGCCAGCGGAAGCCGGCTGATTGCAGGGGAAAAGACTCTCACACAGACGCTGGAGAAGGAAATCGCACGCTGGAAGCATACAGAGGACTGTCTGGTGCTGGTCTCGGGTTTTGGCACCAACCAGACCTTCGTGGGCAATTTCTGCGGTGAAGGCGATCTCATTGTATACGACAGTCTGGCGCACAATTCCGTCTGGCAGGGCTGCCAGATGAGCCGGGCGGTCTGCCGTCCCTTCCCACACAATGATGCTGCTGCACTCGACAGGATTCTCTCCACGAGAAGAGAGAAGTTCGGAAAGGTGCTCATCATCATCGAAGGTGCTTACTCCATGGACGGTGACATTGCGGATGTACCCGCCATCGTTGAGGTAAAGAAGAAGTACGGCTGCTTCCTGATGGTGGATGAAGCGCACTCCTCCTGCGTGCTCGGTGAGACCGGCGGCGGAGTGGATGAATACTTCCACCTTGCACCGGGCGATATTGACATCAAGATGGGCACATTGTCCAAAGGCCTGGGTGCCTGTGGCGGATATCTTGCAGGGCCTGAGAGCATCATATCTTTCCTGCGCTACTCGCTGCCGGGTTTTGTATTCTCCGTGGGCATTTCTCCGGCGCTGGCAGCCGCAGCCCTGACCAGCTGCAGATTGCTTCAGCAGGATCCGTCCATTATGGCCAGACTGCATCACAACATTGCATTCTTTGCTTCCGAGGCGAAAAAGCGCGGGCTGAACATCTGCCTGGCGGGTGAGACAGCGGTGATTCCTGTCCTGGTAGGGGATGATCTCGCTGCCTATAAGCTTTCCAACAGGCTCGGTGAGAAGGGCGTCTTTGTGCCTCCAGCCGTGTTTCCGGCGGTACCCAGGGATCAGGCAAGACTGCGCTTTTGCGTGATATCCGAGCATACCGATGAGGAGATCCTCACCGCACTGGATACACTGGTTGAAACAGCCAAAGAACTGGACATCCAGCTGCCGGCATAATACACTATGCCAACACTTGGGCAGTCACCTGAGGTGACTGCCCTACTTTTTAGGGAGGGATGGCATGCAGGCCTATCTGTTCGTGCATTTCAGGGAGCGAACAACACCGGATGGTGAACAGGTGTACTTTGCGCTGAGCCGGGACGGTTTTCACTGGGAAACGGTCAATGATGGCAAACCTGTCCTGTGGGCATACTATGGGGACAAGGGTGTACGTGATATGACGATTGTCCGAAGCATCTTTGATGGGTCGTTCCATATCTTTGCGACCGACCTCTCTCTGAGCTACGGGATGCGGGGAAAGTATCACCACTCCTGGGAGGAGGTTTCTCGCAATGGAAGTCAGTCGCTTGCACACTGGAAGTCTGATGACCTGGTCCATTGGACGGAGGAGGAATTGATTCCCTTCAGCGAAAACGGTGCTTTCGGCTGTCTCTGGGCCCCCGATGTGCTCTTTGATGCGCAGCGGAAGGAATATATCCTGCACTGGTCCTCCAGCAGCCGGGACAATGATTTCGGACCCAAGGCAATCTATGCTGTCCGCACGCGCGACTTTGCATCCTTTACAGCGCCTGAACTGTTCTACCGCAAGCCCGACAGCGGTGTCATTGATTCCGCGGCCTATGAGGAGAATGGGAGCTACTACCTCTTCCTCAAGAGTGAGAAGAATCCGGAGACCATTATCATGGAGCGTGCATCAAGTACAGACGGTCCATGGACACGGGTCGAGGCGTTTTCCGAGAGTATGCGGGGCAGCATACAGACAGGGCTGTACGAGGCGCCGACGGCAGTCAGACTTGAGGATGGAAGATGGTGTCTGTTCCTGGATTACTATGGGGTGAAAGGCGCGGGGCAGGGCTATGTTCCATTCGTCGCATCAAGCCTTGAAGAGGGACGGTTTGTGCGCGCAGACGAGAGCTTTTCCTTCCCCTATGGCTTCAAGCATGGGACGATTTTGACCATCTCCATGGAGGAGTATACACGTATACGGGACCATGTTTGGAAGGTGGACTGACAGATAAAGCCGGAGCCGACTGAGGGTCGGCTCCGGCTTGTTAAGTATTTACCGGGGAAAAATCAGCGGATCTGGGTCTCGCTGCCGCGCACTTCACCATAAGCTTCG
The DNA here is from genome assembly GCA_017476845.1 of Clostridia bacterium. Classification (GTDB taxonomy): domain Bacteria; phylum Bacillota; class Clostridia; order Christensenellales; family Aristaeellaceae; genus UBA2943. Next base: position 18,702 of record JAFUZB010000411.1, on the reverse strand, counting down.
GCGGTGATGGTACCGCTCAGAACGTCGGTGATATAAGCCATGAGCGCTTCGTCCAGCGGGATGCCGGTATCGAAGGAGGCACTGGAGCGGGCAAATACATTGTAGGTATCGCCGCCGGCTGCGCAGAAGTTGTTGGTCACAACCGCATAGGTAGCTTCCTCGTCGAAAGGTTCGTTATTGATCGCGGTGATGGTAACACGCTTGATGGCAGCGGGAGCATAGTAGCTGCTTTCCTTGCCATCCAGGACATAGACTTCACCCTGCTCAAAGGGCACGGTGGTGTCGATGGTCCAGGTGATACCGGAAGTCTGCGGATAGCCGCCCACAGCAGTGGGAGTAGAATAGGTGGAAGCTTCAAGTGCTTCGAGAAGCTCAGCACCGGTCACATAGACAACGGCCACGGTGTTGCCGAAGGGCAGCACGGTGTTGACGTCATTCATGGTGATGTCGCCGGGTTCGATGGCAGCACGGATGCCACCGCCATTGGTGATGCCAACCACAGCATTGGGTTCAACCTGCTCAATGCCGCCTTCCTTGACGACGGACCAGACCATAGCGTCGGTGATGATGTCGCCCAGGTTGGTTTCCTCGGTGCGGTTGCCGGGATCGCGCTCGCCGTTGAGAAGAATTTCGGAGGTAGCGAAGACGGCGCCATACTTGGCTTCGACTTCGTCGATGATAGCGTTGGCCTTGGCCAGAACGTCAGCGTCCTGAGCAAGATACTTAGTGGCAACCAGGAAATTGTTCTCGATCGCCTTGGTTTCGTTGTTGATGACGATAACACCGATGTTCTCGAACTTGGTGCCGGTGGACTGGATGGCTTCGCCGTTCTCGCCGGCGGTCATCACGGTATGGGAGTGACCATCGATGACGAAATCAACGCCGGTCACATTGGCAAGAAGATCGATGGAACGATAGCCATTGGGAGCGGATTCAGCATCCACACCGAGGTGGCACAGACCCACGACCAGGTCAACGTCCTGTGCTTTGAGCTCGTCGACAGCCTTCTGGCCTGCGACATACAGATCACCGAAGGTGGTGAAGCTGATTTCCTTGATCAGGCCGGGGTTAACCTTGGTGGCAGTCTCAGGCGTTTCCATACCGAAGAAACCGATCTTCAGGCCATCAGCGGTGGTGATGGTGGTTGTTGCGGGCAGGATGGGCTCGCCGGTTTCATCCAGGATGACGTCAGCGCAGATCACGCTGAACTCGGCCTTAGACAGATTGTCCATGAGCTGAGCATAACCGAAATCGAACTCATGATTGCCAAGCGTGGCTACCTGGTAGCCAGCAGCATTCATCATTTCGATGGCGCTTGCGCCCTTGGAGGTGGAGACATAGGTGGTGCCCTGGCTATAATCGCCTGCATCAACTACGATGACGGTTGCACCCTTGTCCTCGAACCACGCGCGCAGTGTGGGCACGTAGGCATAGCCTGCGAGTGCACCATGCACGTCATTGGAGTGCAGGATGACGGTTGTTCCGGTGTAGTCAGTGCGCAGATCACCAGAGAACACCTTCGCAGCCGCTGCATACTCGGTGCTTGTCATGTCAGCCATTGCGGTGACACACATGGCAAGTACCATGGCCAGGGAGAGAACCAGACAGAGAAGCTTCTTCATGGAATTTCCTCCTTCAATAGGTCGTATGAGTAAAATCCGACGTGGAAATTATACACTTTTGCCAAGAGGAATCAACAGCGGTTAATGCGAGGAGCCGGGGAAAGAATCAGCATGTGATGATGGCAAAGCGTCTTCAACTCACAGATAAGAAGCAAAGTTTGCAAAGTTGAGATTTAGGGTGGGGATTGCCCCGTACTTACCGGAAATATACCCTTTCTCGAAGTTCTCTTCTTTTCTGACATTCCGAATCTCAGAGAGCGAATAAAGGTCGGTTGAATGATCGCTTTCCTTCAGTTCCATAAACCAAATTTGATCGCGTCTGAACAAATCAAGGCTAAGTAAAGCGGTTTCATGCGTGGTAAATATGAACTGGGAGAATACATCTGCCTTTGTATTCATGAAGAGCTTGAGCAGTCCATACACTAATGATTCATGAAGACTTGAATCAAGGTCGTCACATATAAGAACCTTTCCATTTGCCATCATATCGATAAATGGACAAAACAGGGAAAACAGCTTTTTTATACCGGAAGATTCCTCGTGCAATAAATCCATATCGAAGCCTTCGTATCGCACGACGGCTGTCAGGGAATCGACAGGGCCATGCCAAATGATGGAATGAGATTCATTGGACAGAAAAGGTGGTAATTCGGCAGAATTCACCTTCTTCTGGTCGATTGAAATGAGTATATCTTTTATTCCTGTTCCCAGTTCTTGCAGAAATGTCGTGAAGGCTGCTTTCATGTTAGGATGGCTATTGATTTGGTATAGCGAGTATTGCATCCAATCATCCTGGATTTCGGGACCGTAGATCACCAGTTCATGACAAAAAAAGGAGTAAGCATCCGCTATTTCCTGTACAGAACTGAAGTTGGCAGCACATGAAAGCAGCAATCGATTGGGTCGCAGCATGTCTTTGCAGGAAGAAAGCTTGCCTTTGAACTTGCTGCCTGCTGTGAAATCTTCGCCGGACCGTTCGTAAATTCTCGTTTGTCTGTTATTGGGAAAGAAAAACAGATATTCTTCGGAAATCAACATGTTTCGCACTGAAAACCCGAAAACATACCGAACACCTTTGGTTATAAACTGGATCTTGTAACTGCTTTCTCTGTCAAAACCATCCAGTCTATGTGGGGACTGCCGAACACCCTGTCCAGGTTGAAGAGTGATGCTGTTCATGACAAGGTTTTTCACGAAAGAGACGGCATCAATAAAGTTGCTTTTGCCAGACCCGTTGGCACCATAGATGACAGAGGTTTTCAGCACTTTGATTCCACCTAACTCATGGGTTTGATCTTCCAAGGTGGTATCTTTTCCGGCCAAAGTGGAGAACAGAACCTTTTCACGAATGGATTTATGGTTAGCGCAAGAGAATTCAAGCAACATAGATGATACCCTCCGAGAAAGTCGATGAAAATATTCTTCTCACTACTGCGGTAGAAGTGGCCCAAAGAGTGTAGCGGGATGAACCTGATGAGATCGTTATCTTCTTGTGTCAGGTTCGATGATAGCAGCGAACAAACCGTGAACGACTCTTTTTCATATCAGCGTGTCAGCAACTGCATGAGAACGTGCTCATTGTACTATGAATTTCAACTTTTAACAAGTGAATTTGTATAAAAAATGCAAAAATGAGAAATAAAATAGCCAAACAAGACGATGAAGGATGCGGTGGACACAGAGGGCAGTGTCAGATCGGACGCACATCCTACACTGGGGACAGTGTAAAAGCAAAGTGCCTGTAGTTGCATAGCTACAGGCACTCTTCTCATTCTTTGGCCCAGCGGTTAAACTCCTCGTCTGTTGCCAGGACGGTGTGCGTGCCTTCTACGACATGCTCTGTACCCTTGGCATAGTCTATTCCACTGGAACGATAATCATAGGTAACGGACTTTCTGCGTTTCTCCACCTCAGGATTGGGGTGGGGTATGGCGGAAAGGAGTGACTTGGTATAGGGATGGATCGGATGGGAGAAGATCTCTTCCTTGGTCCCGGCCTCGACAAGATAGCCCAGATGCAAGACACCGATGCGATCGGAGATATACTTGACCATGCTCAGATCGTGGGCAATGAACAGGTAGGCACATCCGGTCTCTTCTTGGATATCCTTCATGAGATTGACCACCTGTGCCTGGATGGAAACATCCAGTGCAGAGATGCATTCATCGGCAATCACCAGTTTGGGATGCATGATGAGCGCCCTGGCAATGCCCACACGTTGACGCTGACCGCCGGAAAACTGATGCGGATAGCGTGCAGCATGTTCAGGGGAGAGGCCCACCTTCTTGAGCATCTCAGAAATCTGATCGGCTCTGTCCTGACGGGAGGTAGCCCGATGGTGAATATCCAGGCCTTCGCCTATGATGTCGGCGACCTTTTTACGGGGATTGAGGCTTGCCATGGGATCCTGGAAGATCATCTGCATGTTTTCGCGCAGCATGTTGCGGGTTTCACTATCCATCTTACCGGAGATGGTCTTCCCGTTAAAGGTGACCGTGCCGGAGGTGGGATTGTACAGGCGGATGATGCTTCTTCCGATCGTCGTCTTGCCTGAACCGGATTCACCGACCAGGCCGTAGGTCTCCCCGGGATAGATGTGAAAGGATACCCCGTTCACTGCCTTGACGGTGTAGGACCGGGAAATGGGGAAGTGCTGAACAAGGTTGTCCACGGTGAGCAAGGGTGTTCTGGTTTCGCTCATAGGTACTTCTCCACCTCCTTTTGGGCACGTGCGATTCTGGCGATCAGCTCGGGCGGCATCTCTACCTTGGGGGCATCCGGATGCAGAAGCCAGGTTGCGGCAAAGTGCGTGCGGGACACCTGGAACAGGGGCGGATCCGCCTTTTCATCAATCGCAAGGGCAAACTGGTTTCTGGCAGCAAAGGCATCGCCTGTCGGTTCATGCAGCAGATTGGGCGGACTCCCGGGGATCGAGTAGAGGCGGGCATCGTCCGTATCCAGATCCGGCATAGCAGAGAGGAGACCCCAGGTGTAGGGATGCTTGGGATCATAGAAGATCTCATTGACGTTGCCGACTTCCACAATCTTGCCTGCGTACATAACATCTACATAATCCGCAACCTTGGCGACCACTCCAAGGTCATGGGTGATATAGATGACGCTCAGCTTCATCTTCTTCTGCAGCTCCATGATCAGCTCCAGAATGCGTGCCTGGATGGTCACGTCAAGAGCTGTAGTGGGTTCGTCGCAGATGAGAATGTCCGGGTCAGAGCTCAGAGCGATGGCAATGACAACGCGCTGACGCATGCCGCCGGAGAGCTGATGAGGGTAATTCTTGAAGCGCTTTTCTGCGTCGGTGATTCCCACCAGGTTCAAAAGCTCAAGGGCCCGTGCCTTTGCAGCTGCCTTATCCATGTTCTTGTGTAGCAGCATGCCTTCCATGACCTGTTTTCCAATGGTCATGGTGGGATCAAGACTGGTCATGGGATCCTGGAACACCATGGCGATGCGCTTTCCGTTGAAGTTTTGCCTGAGTTCCTTCTTGGGCAGCTTCAAAAGGTCCACGGTCTTTTCGTTTCCGCTGTCATCGGTGTAGGTGTAGAGAATCTCACCGGAATTGACCACGGCATTGCTGTCCAGAAGACCCATAGTGGCCTTCATGGTGACCGATTTGCCCGAGCCGCTTTCGCCCACTATGGCAACGGTTTCCCCCTTGCACAGATCCAGGTTCACGCCGCGGATGGCATGAACAACGCCTGCATTGGTCTTGAAGGAGATATCGAGGTTGCGTATATCGAGAATGGTTTTGGGTGTTTCACTCATGCTCTGTCACCTCACATATCTTCCAGTTTGGGAGCCAGTGCCTCGCGCAGTCCGTCGCCGATGAAGTTGAAGCCGAGCATGAGCAGGGCAAGAACGAGAATCGGCGGGAGAATCTGGTAGGGGAGTGTCGTGATGTTGTTAAACCCGTCCTCAATGAGGGTACCGACGGAGCACTCTGGCAGTACAATACCCACGCCCACAAAACTCAGGAAGGCTTCGGTGAAAATGGCGGTGGGAATGGAGAACATGACCTGCGTGATGATGGGTCCTATGGTGTTGGGGAGAATCTCTTTGAAGATGATGTGCATATTGCCCGCTCCAAGGGTGTGGCTGGCTAGCACGTATTCCTGCTCCTTGATCTTGAGCATCTCTGCGCGAGCAATCTTGCTCATGCCGATCCATTCGGTCAGAAGAAGGGCGACAATCACCAGTCCCATGCCCTTGGGCATAAAGATGGCGAGCACGGATACGATGACCAGACGGGGAACGGAGTTGGCAATCTCCACAAAGCGCTGCATGACATTGTCCACTCTTCCGCCGAAGTACCCCGAGATGAGGCCGTAGCTCATGCCGATGATCATATCAATGAAGATGGTGATGAAGGCGATAAGAAGAGAGACGCGGGCACCGTACCAGGTGCGGGTCCACAGATCACGGCCAAGGTCGTCGGTGCCAAAGAGGAAGGTATACTCGGAGAAGGAATTATCAGGCGCTTCCCCGTAGAAGAGCTCATGCAGGGCAGGGATCTGGGGTGAGATTCCCTTGGCGACAACACGCTTGTTTTTCTCGTTGCGGTACTGCACGATATCGCGGTATCCGTAGGAGGAAAGCATCGGTCCGAAGATGGAAAAGAGGATGATCAGCACAACAATGACAAGACCGACGACGGCGCGGCGGTTCTTGAAGAAGTGCGTGAATACACCCTTCCAGTAGCTCTGGGAGGCAAAGTTTTTGTCCGTCTCAATATCCCGCTTGGGCAGGAAGACGAAGTCTTCCTTGCGCGGTGTATAGGCGGGAGTGGACACGGCAGGGGAGACGGTCTGCTTAGCCATATCAGTCATCTCCTCCCTTCGCGGATACACGGATTCTCGGGTCAAGCACACCGTAGAGCAGGTCGACGATTAGCATGATGCCGATGTAGAGTGCAGAATAAAGAATGCCGAGCGCCAGCACATAATTGTAGTCAATGCCTTCACCGGCAATGGCATCCACCATGAGCTTTCCGATGCCGTTGATGCCGTAGATCTTCTCAACCACCAGGGCACCGGTGAGCAGGTCCACCACCAGCGGCGCGAGCACGGTAACGATGGGGATGAGGGCATTGCGCAGCACGTGCTTCATGACAAGACTTCTGCCGTACATCCCCTTGCTTTCCGCCAGACGCACATAGTCCGAGTCAAACACCTCCACCATTTCGTTGCGTGTAAAGCGCGCGATGGTGGACATGGTAAACAGGGACAGGGAGATGGCGGGAATGACGGAGGAGAAGAGGAAGCGGGAGGGGTCAAAGAAGTACGGGAAGAACGGAATCTTGAAGGAGAAGGTGTACTGGAGGAAAATCAGGAACACATACGACGGAACGCACACGCCCAGAATGGAGAGCACGGTGCACAGACCGTCCAGGAACCTTCCCTTGTGGAGTGCCGCGGTAATCCCCAAGACTAGGCCGACCAGCGAGCCCAGCACGATCGCAATGCCGCCGATCTTGAAGGAATTGGAGATACAGGTGGTCAGCACAGTGGTGATCGGCGCACCGTAGTACAGTGAGGTGCCCTTGCCGAAGTCACCGTGGAAGAGGTTGACGATATAGCGGAAGAACTGCACAACCACGGGATCGTCCAGGCCCATCTCCTGGCGCTTGAGGGCGATCTGCTCGGCGGACATGCGCTCCGACGGGAACGGGTTGCCCGGCATGATACGCACCAGCAGAAAGAGCACCAGGGTGATGATAAAGAGGGTGAGAACGGCAAGACCGATCCGTTTCAGCACGTACTTTGTCATAACAACACAATCCTTTGTAAACAGACACAGTCAGAGCGGCGCGATGACCGCTCTGACTGTGAGAGATACGATCAGTTCAGAGAAACCGTCTTACTTGATGACAACATCCTTGTAAACGCGGTTGAGTGCGACGGGGTGGAACTCGATGTTCTCCACACCCTCGGTGATCAGGTTAGCCTGAGCCTTGGTGTACAGAGGTGCGATGACAGCTTCCTGCAGCACGATCTCTTCCGCATTGAGCATGGCATCCCAGCGGGCATCATAATCGGTGATGTAGGCACCGGTGGTGCAGTCAGCGATCAGCTGATCGAATTCGGCGTTGCTCCAGAAACCGTAGTTGTTGGAGTTGTTGGTCACCCACATGCCAAGATAGGTCATAGGATCGGCGTAGTCGGGACCCCAACGGGTCAGGGCGACGTCATAGTTGTCGTTCTGCATCTTGTCCAGGCGCTCGGCCTTGGTCATGGGCTGCAGGTTGATGGTCAGGCCGGGGAGCGCATCCTCGACGTCTTCCTTGATGGCCTGGGCCACCTTGGCGACCTCGTCACCCTCGTTGTTGCCATAGATCATGGTGAAGGTGAACTCGTCCACACCCAGCTCAGCCTTGGCAGCCTCGAAGTATTCGAGGGCCTTGTCGGGATCGTAGCTGACATAATCGGTGAAGCGGTCCTGATCGGCGGAGAAGTCCTCACCGGTGGTGGAGGAAGCGGCGAACTGCGGGGGCACAGCGGTGTAGGTGGCCAGAGAGCCGTCCATCACGTAGTTGTCCACGAGGTTGTCGCGGTCGATGGCGTTGGTGATGGCCAGACGCAGGTTGGCATTGGCCAGCTTGCCGTTCTGGGCGTTCTTCTCGGTCTGGGAGAAGGAGAGGTACCACATGTAGCCTGCGCCGGTCACCTTCAGGTTGTTGGCAAGGCTGGCGTCCTTCTCGGCAGCGGCAACCTGGTTGCCGGAGATGGCAACGACGTTGAGTGCGCCGGTGCGATAGGCGGTCAGGGCGTTATCGGAGGAACCGACAACCTGGTACTTGATGCCAGCGAGCTGCACGCGGTCGGCATCCCAGTAGTCGGGATTCTTCTTCACGGTCAGGGAAGCGGTGCCGGGGGTGTAGTCTTCCAGCACGAAAGCGCCGTTGGACAGATAGGTGTCAGGGCTGGTACCATAGGTGCCGTCTGCCAGGCTGTTGTAGAATTCCTCATTGATCGGATAGAAGGTGGGGAAGTACATCAGGCTGGGGAAGAAGGACACAGGCACGTTCAGCTCAACCACAAAGGTCTTGTCGTCGGGAGCGGAAACGCCCAGAGTGGTGGGATCGGCCTTCTCGGCACCGATGATCTCGGCAGCGCCCTTGATGTTGCCGATTTCGTCGAGCATGTAAGCATACTCGCCGGCTTCCTGAGCGATACGGCGCCATGCAAACACGAAGTCGTTGGCGGTCACGGGCGTGCCGTTGGACCAAGACGCATCACGCAGATGGAAGGTGTAGGTCAGGCCGTCATCGGACAGGTCATAGCTCTCGGCGATAGCCGGGATGGCAGCGCCTTCGGCGTCCATCTGCATGAGACCGTCGATGCAGTCGGCGATCACTTCGAAGGACTCACCGTCGGTGGCAAGGTTGGTGTCCAGAGACATGACGTTCGTGCTCAGCATGACGCCGAGGTACGCGCTGTCGTCTGCCACTGCCGTAAATGTGCAGCTGAAGACCATCAGTGCAGCCAGGAGAAGAACAAAGAACTTCTTCATGGTTTTCATCCTTTCCAAAAATGAAAGATAAGTGGGATAGAATAGGAATAAAGGGGGACATTGCCTGCGCGCATAGCGTACAGAGCATATGTATTGTAGGCATGCGGTGCGTATCCGTAAAGGAAAAAACATAGGAAAAACAGCAAAAATGCATTATACAGCATGCATTCTTGCATTTTTGTGCGTCAGACTTCGGGAAGAATCGATTGTTATGCCAGAATCAGGGCGATTGAATTGCAAATGGAGGGAAGTATCATGACGGAATGTACCATTCAGGTGGCAGACTTTGGGACTATGCGCTTTATCCTTTACCCGGACAGGGCACCTCTTACCGTTGCATCCTTTGCGTACAGTGCTAATGCGGGCTTTTATGACGGGTTGGGGTTTTGCCGGATTGTGAAGGACTATGTGATCCAGGGCGGATCACCGGACAACGATATTATGACGGACTCGGATTTCCACCTTACGGGTGAGTTCCGTGAAAACGGGTTCGACACGGGGCTACTCCACAGGCGGGGCACGATTTCCATGGCAAGGGATGACGGGTTTGACACTGCAGGGACGCAGTTCTTCATCTGCCACAGGGATGCACCGCGCCTGGACGGCAGATATGCCGCCTTTGGCGACATATGCGATGGTCTGGATGTCCTGGACAGCATCGCTCAGGTTGAGACAGGCGGGAGCGAGGTGTGGAACCGTCCCCTTCGGATGCCCGTGATGACGCGCGTTCGGGTACTTTCAGGCGAGAAGCTTCCACGGGTGATACGCCTGCCGTAAAGAACGCATGCATGGGGAGTCATCGGAATGTGCCTTCCCATCTTTTTTGCGCCATGTAAACCTCAGGGGTGTTCTGTGCGTCTGATAAGTGCTGCCGGCAATAAGCGCTGTGCCGGCAAGAAGCTTCGGATGAGCGGACGCGCGGACCGAAGAGACAAAAGGGGAACAATGTCATGGATGCTGCGATGTTTCAGGCCCAGATCCAGCGGGTCGAGAAGCTGCTTTACCGTATCGCATGGTCCTATCTGCACAATGCGGAGGACGTAGAGGATACGGTGCAGGATGCACTGATCAAGGCATGGGAAAAAAGGGACACACTCCGGGATATGCAACAGTTTACCCCGTGGATATCCCGTGTGGTTTCCAACCAATGCAAGGATGTGCTGCGAAAACGCAAGAGATGGAGCTTCTACCCGCTTGCGGAGGATACGGTGGTCCTGGAAATGCCCGAGGTGGAGGTCCCGGTGCTGGAGGCTATGAAGCGCCTCAAGCCCGAGTACAGACTGCTGATGACGCTCTATTACGTGGACGGCTACAGTGTCCAGGAGCTCTCGGAAAGTCTGGGCCTTGCGAAGGGCACAGTGAAATCCAGGATGCGCAGTGCCAGGAAACAGCTCAGCAGAACACTCCAGGTGGAATGGGAGGAAGACTTATGAACGAGATGGAGTTAAAAAAGGCACTGACATCTGTGACCCCTGAGGTACCGGAGCAGTTTCATCTTCGGATGGAGCAGACTCTGGAAAGCATAGTAGCACAGGAGGCACAGATGAAGAATTCAACCAAGAAGGCCATACGCTTTTCCGCACGCACGGTAGTTCTCGCAGCCGCTCTTGCGGTGATGATGTGCGCTGTGGCGCTTGCCGCCACCCAGTGGCACCTGTTTGACAGTCTTTCCTTTATGACGGGCAAGGAGACACCGGTGAATGCAGGGCTCGTCATGCAGTCCGATCTGTATCAGGATACGGTTAACAATGTGGAGATCAGGGTGCGGGAGGCCGGTTATGACGGACGGACATTGCTGGTGCAGTACAGCTACCGGATGCTGGATGAAACAGAAGCCTACGGTATCCGGGCAGGAGATGTTTTCGGCGATGAGCTGCCCGAGGGCATGACGGCGGACACGATCGTGGAAGGGATCAGCGATGCGGCCCTGGAGGCATTGGATAAGCACAGTGTGGGCTGGAACTATGATCAGCTGTGGATTGACGGTAAAGGGATCGACATGCCCGGGAATTCCGGCGGCGTCTATCAGGGAAGCACGGTTCCGGGGGAAATCATCTATACCGAATACTGGCGCATCGACAATGCGAACGTTTCCATGAGCGGACCGACAAAGATCACCCTGCCTATCGGGGGATATGTCTCCGCAGAGGAGAAAAAGGCGCTCTTTGACCGGGAAAGCGGGATGTACCGCCTGACAGACAAGGGCACACTGACCTTTGTCTATGACGCAAAGGATGTGCTCTCTCAGGTCAAGGTGATCACGGATGGCGAAGAGAAGGTACTTCCCGAGGTGACAGCCAAGGTGAAGGAGGCGGCGTTCACCCCGCTTATGACCTATATCACACTGGAACTCAAGGTCAATCCGGATGCCATGAAAGCTTTCATTGAGGAGATGGGTGAGGGCTACAAGGATGACGAGGAAAACCTGATGTGGAGCTATGGCGGCATGGATGTCTTTGAAGCATGGGTTTGCAGTCTGGAACTGGTGGATGGCAAGGGAACACTGGTTTTCCCGGGACATGCAGGCCAGAACGGCTATGGCAACGAATGGGCAGAGTTCCTCTATCCCTACATGGAAAGCGTGCCCGATGAACTGTATCTTGCGCCCATGGAAGATGGAAAAGCGGATATGACAAAGGCAGTTGCTGTGAAAACCATGAATCGGTAAAGCTTGGAGGGCGCGCTCTGTGCGCGCCCTCTGTCCATACAAGAGGGTAGGAGGAAAAGTCTTGAGAAGAGGAATTGTACTCATACTGGTGTGCCTGTTGGTGAGTCTTTCGGGGAAGGCGGAAGAGTACTATAAACTGGAGAAACTGCGTGATGATATCGCAGCGGAGCTGCCCAACGGATGGCAGGAGAAGATCGAAACGCAATGGCGGACGGTGGAGATTGACACACAGGTGATCGTGCCGGATGCGGAAAGGATGCCTATCTTGGCCCTAAGAGCGGTGCAGGAGCCCCCAGAGGTCCCGACAGGGCTGGAGACAGGGTGGACGCAAGTGCAAGGTCAGAAGGGCGGAGGCGTCAGCATGACACATGCTTCGGCCCCAGATATGCCAGACTTTGACAAGATGAAATGTGCGTCCCAGCATTACTATGCTCCGGTGGACATGAGCATGCCCCTGGAGGATTTTGGCAACCGCACCTTGCAGGCGCTTTCCGATGAACTTATGGCGGCGGTGGAAAGTGTGAATCAGGGAAAGCATGCCTGGGACACGGCGCATCCTTACGATGTGATGGTGAACACATACACCGATCCAAAGACCCGTGCGACCTATCAGGGATACGTCAATTTTCTCGCATATGAAAGCTTCTGCGGGATTCCGCTCATCAGGCACATCGGCTATTTCCTTCCGTGGGACCTTCCGAATTGGTCTGGCAGGATCACGTGGAACGGGATGCTCATGGGGATAGACCCCTATGGCGGGGGACGGTTTACATACCAAGGGAGAGTGTGCAAGGTTTTGCAGGAGGATGTGCCACTGGTCGGATTTTCCAAGGTGCAGTCTGCGCTTCGCAGAGAGGTGGAGGCGGGGCATATTCGAAAGATTCTGTGTCTCCAGCTCGGTTATACCGCATTTGACCTTCAGGATGACCCGGAGGGCTATACCGGTGTGGCCTGTCCGATCTGGTATGCCCAGGTGTGGTGGACCCATCAGGGCAGAGACAGATTGAAGGACGAGGAAGCAGATTATCCAACGAACGCATACGGAAGACTGGAGTATGCCCGGATTGCCATTGATGCCCAGACGGGAGAGATCATCTCGGCAGCGGGAAGTACAGTGCGGGGCTGGAAGCGGATCAAGGGAATCGAGGTATACCAGGGTAGCCTGACATGGGAGGATGTGCAGTAAGTGTCAGGAAGAAAAGCAGAAGGGCAGGGGAAAAACATGAAGCGAAGAGGCGTATGTGCTGCAGGGCTGCTTGCCCTGTGCATGCTGCTGCCGGAAATCGCCTTCGGGGAAGGCTTGCATATTTCAGAGATCAAGGAACGCTATGCAGGCAGAAGGTGGCAGGCGGACTATGAGAATGTGCGCGGGGAACAGATCCGGGTGGATGTGGAGATCTTTCTCCCGCAGGCGGAAACCCTTGGGGTGCTGGAGGCAACATTCCACGAACGGGTAAACATCAATGCGGACCGTGTCTCACAAGACGGTTACAGCGTGACGGGGGAGGACTATTTCGATACGGCCCTGGGCTGGCTTTCCATAGGCTGGCCGGAATACGGTGTGCGCCAGCGGCTTGTCAGGGAGGAAGAGAAGGCCGGGAGAAAGCCCAATCCGAGTGCAGACAGGACGGGGCTCACCCTGCCCTATGGAACCTTTGACCTGCATACGCCGTACGCAGTCAACAATGACCGGACGGTGCAGGACGCGATGGAACTGATGGAAACGTATGCCCGGCAGTATTTCCCCGGGGAGGACATAGAGCTTTCGCCCAGATGGGTCAGAGCAGTCACGGAGGCGGGCAGGTACAAGCGAAACAGGAAGGTCTCCGGAGGCTATGAGAGAGTGAAAGTCTATCCGGAGTATCGGGGTGCACTGTCTGTGGATTTCGATCAGGTGATCGGCGGTGTGCCCATTGTATCCCCTGTCCCGCACAATGATGGGACAAGCTACGGGGGTGGGCTGGGGTTCTATCCGGAGTATGAAGGGATCATGCAGTACCATATGCATTTCATTCTTCTGACCCCGGGAAGGGTACTGAAGGACAATGCAGCGCTGTGTGCCCCAGAGAAGATTCTCTCTTCGGCGGGGCAACTGATAGAGAGCGGCAGACTGCGAAAGGTGTATTCTCTTCGTCTCGGCTATGCCGTGAGGCGTGAGAACGGGGACAGGCTGCGCCTCGTGCCGGCGTGGGCGATGGAGGGCGAGCTGTTTGAAAGCGCGAAGGCCGAATACCAGATTGCGCCTACCCTGCTTTCTCCGCATCCCCTGGAGGATACCACGCTCATCTACGATGCATGCACGGGTGAACTCATGGATTGCATTGCCCAATTTGACTTTTTCTGATGGCCCGAAGCGTGAAGCTGTCTCCGGGACAGCCTGCACTTCAGGGAATCCCGGAGACGAAGGCAACAAAAGACCGCAGCCTCCATAGATGGGGCTGCGGTCTTCTTGCGGTTTAGACCTTGCAGGCAGTGCCAGCAGCGTTCTCTGCAAGGAAGGCTTCAGCCTCCGATGCGACCTCACGCAGGTAACGGATGACTTCTGCAGGATACCTGCCGACCGAGGTTTCCCCGGTCACCATAAGGTAGTCTGCGCCGTCCAGGACGGCATTGAAAATGTCTGTGACCTCGGGCCGGGTGGGCACGGAGTTTGTCAGCATGCTGTGGAGCATCTGGGTGACGACCATAAAAGGTCGGTTGGCCTGTTTGCATTTAGCGGCAATCCGCTTCTGTACAGCGGGAAGCTTGGGAAGAGAAACCGCGTTGGCAAGATCGCCGCGGGCAATCACGACGACATCGGCCTGCTCTATGATGCTATCCAGGTGATCGAGTGCGCTCTTGGATTCGATCTTGGCGAAAATGGGGCAGGTAAGGCCGTACCCGGCGAGGGCTTCGCGCACGGCAATGATGTCCTCCCCGCTTCGAACAAAGGGCTGCATGACGGAGGTGACGCCAAGCTCGGCGGCCAGGGTAAGGTTCGTCTGGTCCGCACTGCTGATCACGTTTCCGTAGACCTCTTTGCCCTCCAGGGTAAGCGTCTCCCTGCCGCGAATCCTGCCTCTGCCCTCGGCGCGTCCCAGAAAGCGGCGGTGAATGAAGGTGATGAACTCGGCATTTTCATCTCCGCCGGGATGCAGTTCCTCGGGGATCGCCTCTAGCTCCTCGATCACACGGATGCTGAATTCCCCGTCATGGACGATGATCCGGTCGCCGCTCTCCAGGGCATGGATGAGGGCGGTGGGGACGGGGAGGATCGGCTTTTCCTCGTGACGTTGCCGCTGGCGGATGATGATTTCGTCTCCGGGCTCCAGTATATAGGGATTGCGCATGTTCCCGGAGCGGATCTCCGGGCCTTGGAGATCGATCATGATTTCGGGCTTTACCCCGAGATGCTCGCAGGCGGCGCGATAGGCAGTGATCGAATCACGGCAGGAATCCAGGGCAAGCGAGGTATGGCTGAGATTGATACGAATGCCGTTCATGCCGTTTTGGAGCATGTTTTCAAGTGCCTCTTGATTGCAGCAGGCTTTGCCGATGGTGCCATAGACAGTAACCATGGTGCGTTTCCTCCGTTCAGGCTGTATAGGATATTTCAGCTCCAGTGCATCATCAGACGAATCTGCATGGCGAGCAGGGAAGCGGTTTTCTGCTGGGTGATGAGGGAGGGATGGCCGTCCGCCCCCATACCGTCCCTTGGAAGCTGTAGGGGAAGCAGCGTGAACTCAGAGCGCACCCCGGGGACATACTGACTGAAGTTGCGCTGCGCAGCGTGTGCGGTTTCGCACAGGCTCTGGTCCAGTGTGCCGAGCACGCACAGGATCGGGGTGCTCGGGCGGTAGTAGTGGATCTCATCGATCATGCCAAGGTATAGATCATGGAAGAGCGCTTCGCGATAGTCGATTTTGCGCACCCAGCTGGCATCGTTGGTGCCGAGATTGAGGACCACCAGGTCCACGGGATCCGCAGCAAAATCGTGATGCACCGCTTCAAGCCCCAGACGCTCATCCATGCACAGATTGCGATAGCCGTACTGGCGCGGCATAAGATTGCGCTGCAAGGGCAGGACCGCTTCGGGCGGCACCCAGGAGGAGAGTACCCCGTTGCCGCTCCACGAGACGAGCGAGTAGTCGCTCTCCAGTGCCTGGGCGGTCAGACAGGCGTATGCCTTGAGCGGGTTTTCCGTGGCTGTGCGGAAGGTGTCGCTTGCTTTGGCTTCCACCCCGTACCCGCAGGTGATGGAGTCGCCGACAAACTCAATGCGGCGCTTTGGCGCGGGGGCTGTGGTCATGGCGGCATCCGGCGCAAGAAGGATATCTGCGATGCCGCAAAGACCAAAGGCGGCCTCGCTCAGCTTGAGGATGCGTACCCGCACCTGCTCCCCTCCGATGCCCGTTCCTGTTTCCACGGTGAGGGTCGTCTGCTCTTCTTTCAGCAGGAGCGTGGTTTTCGGGACCTGCATGTTGCCGACACACACGGCGATTCTTCCGAGATTTTCCTCGCACACTGCGGGCGTATCGGTGACGAAATGGATCTCAACGGTCGGGGAGTCGGTCAGGAATTCCACATAGGAGGCTGACCAGCCCAGGTACAGGATATCGTTATGCCAGGTGTTCCGGCCGCCCTGGCGAAGGAGTCCGAGATTCAGCATCGCTGCACATCCTTTCGAAAAGACTGTTTGACCTGTCGATTATACTGCCTGAGGCGGTGTGGAACAAGGCACAGCGGGTTGCGGACAGCAAAAAACGGGAGGGCGCTAAGGGCGCCCTCCCGCGGGAAAGAATAGCTTATTTGAGGGTGACGGTGTAGGTGTTGGCGACCGTTCCGGGCTCGGTGTAGGGATCCTCATAGGGAGATACGACCGTGATGGTGGCACTGCTTCCGTCTTCCGCCTTTTCCACGGTGACGGTGGCATCGCCCTGGGCGACGGCTTCGATCTCCTCAATGGAGGATGCGGTGTAGGCGTATACGGTCGGGGCGAAGGCAGGCTCAAGATCCGCAGCGCTAAGGGCGGTCAGATTGGCGCTCTGATGGAGAATGGACTTGAGCAGTGCAGTGCGGTTGAGTACGTTGGTATGGCTTGCGTTGAAACCGGCGGCGAAGTCGATGCCGTCTCCGGGACCGGGATACAGGAAGCTGTTGGTGGCAATGCGATAGGTAGCCTCGTCGTCAATGGGCTCCCCGCCAATGGTCAGCGAAGCGATGGGTCCGTTGGCCTCGTAGGGATCGCCGCTCTCATAGACGACGTCAAAGCCGTACTGCAGGAGGCTGGTGTAAGTCCCGTACTGGCATTCGCCGGAGAGAAGTGCGCGGATATCGGAGCCCTTCATGTCCAGGGTGTAGATGTAGTTCTCAAACGGAGCGGAGGCATACAGAAGGCGCAGGTTGATCGGGTCGCCTGCCTTGACGACATCGGAACCGATATTGCGGATACCGCCGCGCTGGTGGAAATAGGCGTCCACATGCTCGCCGTAGACGTTGTTGAGGTAGTAGAGATTGTTGCGCAGATACCACTTCTGGTAGGCGAACTTCAGGTCGTCCCCCTCAAAGCTCATATCCACGTCGGAAGTTCCGCGAGGCGCATCCATGAGAATGGTCAGGGCATCATTGTAGGAGTTGTAGAGGGCAAGGAAGCCTTCGTCCACGGGCAGGCTCTCGCGGGTGGCTTCGCTGGAATCGAAGAGGGTTTCTTCGCCGACCACAATCTGGGTGAGCGGGATGAGCTCGGGTTCGCTCTTCACGGTGCCGTCGGTGGAGACAGTGATGGTCAGGTGGCCGATGAAACGGCCGAAGTTCTGGGCCTTCACCACGGCGGTGTCGCCGACCTTGCCGCAAAGCGGAATGGTGGTCTGGGAGCCGAAGACGGCATCAATGCCGCCGTCCTCGCGGCAAGCCTCAATGAGATCGGCCAGACTGGAGGTGATGGGCTCCTGGACGGTGTAGGGAGCGTCCTGGGCGCCATAGAGGTGGGCAAGGGCGATGACGACCTGTGCGCCTTCCTCGCGAAGTGCCTTCACGGAAGCTTTTGCTGCCTCCAGGGCGGAGCGCATCTCGATGCCTTCCTTGTTGACGTTGGAGATGGCAGACATGTTGCCCTCATCAATCACGCTGAAGAAGCCGACCTTGATGCCGTCGATCTCCGTGATCTCATAGGGTGTGAAGACCAGCTCGCCGGCCTTCTCGCCCTCGGTCCAGAAGACATTGGCGCTCAGGAAGGTAAAGCCGCCCTGCTCCTGCCATGCGCCGAAGACTTCGTCGCGGGTATTTACATCGGACCAATCGAAATCATGGTTGCCTACGGCCGCATACTGTACGCCCATGGCCTTGTACATCGCGTTGACCAATTCGCCGTGGTTGGTTTCCGAGATGGCGGAGCCGGTATAGCTGGTACCGCCAGCAACCACGATGGGATTGCTTGCCTGAGCGGTCAGCTCTTTGATCTTTCCGACGATGCGTGCGCCGCCCGGATTGCCGGTGGGTGTGCCGGCGTCATCCAGGGCACCGCCGAAGTCGCCGATACCGTACAGGTTGATCTCAATGTCTCCGCCTTCGCCAAAGGCAGGGAAGGAGAGCATACACAGGATCAGACAAAGTGACAGGGAAAGTGCGAGAAGTTTCTTCATGGTCAGGTCTCCTTTCGCGAGTCGGGTATAAAGTTGTATATGGGTGACTGACTGGATTATACGATGCCTGTTTTCTGAAAGTCAATGCCCCAAAAAGGGGCGCGGACGACACTTTTCCATGGGACAGGACATTGTACGAAGCGGCGAAAGGCGCGTGCCATGCTATTGTCATGCTACTGTCGTGCTATAATGAAAAAGACAGAGAACCAAACAGCACGGGCAGACTGCACCGGGACATGGGACAGATTGCCAAGGAGGAGAGACG
>JAFUZB010000410.1 GCA_017476845.1 Clostridia bacterium | reverse complement strand
TCGCTCCGTTTACTGTCATGGGGAAACGGCAGCATTTTCACTCCGAAACGAGTTACCAGGAGATCCCGAAGTTCTGGGATGCGTGGGCGAGTGAGGAGAAGAGAGTGCCCGAGCTTGGCATCTTCGGTGTGTGCATTGATTCGGACGGAGCGGATTTCGATTACCTGATCGCAGATCTCTATAAGCCGTGGGAGGAGGTTCCAGAGGGCTGCGAAACCTTTGTGCTTCCGGGAGGGCTCTGGGCACAGTTTGTCTGCAAGGGTCCACTTCCGGATAGTCTGCAGCAGGTCAACACGCAGATCTGGCGCGAATGGCTTCCGGGACTGAAGGACTATGCGCTTGCCGGAAACTATTCTGTGGAGGTGTATGACAAGCCTGCAGATAACCCGGAAGATACGCTCAGCTATATCTGGATTCCGCTGCGCAGGCTGTGATGCATGTGCACTGCGCACATTTCCTTCTTTTGGACTTTCCCCGCTTCCTGCTGTGTGATTGACTGAAAATGTGACATTAGCGTAACAAAGATATGCACTAATTGACACAAAAGATGCCGGATGGTAAGATGCTTGTGATTTCAGCAGGTCATTTGCCTGTGTAGTGGGAGGTTGCTATGGGAAAGCGGTTGGCAGGATTTCTCTGCGTGGTTGCAGCCGTTTCGCTTCTATCTGCCAGCGCCTTTGCGGTGACGGAAGCGGAGTGGAAAACGAAGTGTGTCAATAAGACCATCACGGAGACGAAAGTCTTTTCGCAGGCAGGTGGCAAGGAAGTCGATGCCACACTGAAGGCAGGCACCTATGTGAAGACAGAGGCTTACGATGCCGCCAGCGGTATGTGGCGCATCAGTTACCTGTCGGGAGAGGAAGTTGTGACAGGCTATGTTCCGGCTTCTGAACTGACCATAGCGATTGTGACGGTCCTTCTGGGGGACGGTACGGTGGAGAATGCGCCCGAAGCACTCGCCGGTGACCTTCAGGGGATTGCCGATTATCTCAACGATCGGCACGCGGACAAGACATACACCGTTGAAGACGGAGTCATCACGGTCAAGGCAGGCAAGGACGCTCCCGAAGCCGAAGAAGAGACCGAAGAGGTAGAAGAACCTGTTGAAGATGAGGCCGAGGAAACTGCGGACGAAGAAGGCGGGGACGCACTCTTCGATACGGATGTAGCCGATCTGATCCCGGAACCCAAGGAGGAGGAAGAGGAGGCGACACCGCAGGCAACGGCGACTGTGGCTCCCACAAGCACACCGGCCGCGACCGAGGAAGTAGTGGCAACCAAGGCGCCGGTGGAAACCCCGCTGCCCGCCGACCAGTTTGAGGTTCCGGCAGAGCTCAAGCGGGTGGTCATGATCGGTACCAACGAGTGTCTCGTGGATAATGACGGGGAATATCTCAGCGTCAAGACCAATACCATCCAGTTTGGCGAAGCGACCAAGAAGAACAAGATTATTGCCTATATCAAGCCCAACTCGGACGGCGGAGCCGTGTTCCTTGCAGAGCCCAATCCGAAGGCCAGAGAGCTCGGATACCTGAAGACCGGCACCCTGGTGGGCGTCATCAAGGCAGGCACCAACTACTGCCGTGTGTATGTGGACGGCGTTGTGGGCTGTGTGAAGAGCAATCTGCTCACCTACATGACCGTGGATAAGAAGCCTGCGGGTACCGGTACTCTGACCAACAGTGGAAAGATTGATCCGGATGCAACTGTCACACTGATTTCCGCGACCTCCAAGGGCTATATTGAGACCACCTTCGTCAGCGGCCAGAAGGTTACGATCTGGGGCAAATCCGGGAAGTACTACGAGGTTGAGGCCAACGGCTTCCACGGCTATGTCTCCCAATCCAATCTGACCGAGGGAACAAAGCTGGAGGGTGTCGTCGATATGGCACCTGCAGAGCATATCTCCGAGACCCCGCTTTCCAGAACCGCTTCGAATGGAACCAGTGGTTCGGAGGGCGTTGCAGACAGCAACGGCAGGGTCTACAACATGCACAGAGATCCCTATAACTAAGAAAGTGAAAAGCGATCACCTGAAGGAAACTTCAGGTGATCGCTTTTATATATTGCCATATACATGCGGGGTAATAACCTGAACGTGGCCTATAAAAGTCACGGAAAACCAGGCGGCATCATCGCCGCTGGTTTTGCAAGTTTTGAACACCTACTACCATGCACAAGAATCGAAAAGGTCATCATCCTCAATTTCTTTAATAAAGACGCTAATGGACAGTGCCTCCTTGGTGTTGAGATTGTCTTCCAGCCAGTAACCGGCGGGTGACAGGTATACTTCATTCCATTCATCAAAGGTAAGCTCTGGATCAATGGTCTGCGCTTCCGCGAGCGGCATCCGAGGATGGATCCCGTTGGGCAAACAGCCCTTATAGTTTTCCCATAGAACGATCTTGAAGAGCTTCATATTTTGTGCGAAGAACAAGCTCATCACATTGTCAATAATGATGACCGTGAACGGGTTTGGATCGTCAGAGGTTGCTCTCCAAACTTCTTGACGAAACGTGTAGCTATCCTTTTTAAGCATGTCACGCACATCTTTAAGGGTTGTGTACAGGGCGATGCTCTCTGTACCCTTATAGGGAATGATTTTATCCGTCAATTTCATTGTCTGTCCCTCCTAAACCAGAGTTTTGCTTTTTCGGTGCTGTCACTTTTATACTCAGCTGCGGTCGCGTCGATAATCTTTTGAATGCCGATGTCATTTGTACTGATTTTTAACATAGGGAACGTCACCATGCCGTTTGCTGCCCGGTGAAACCTGCACCTGTGTGATGTTGCGATCAGAACCGGTATTGCCTATCACAATGACCTTCGCCTTGGAACTGCTGAACTTTGATTCATATCTGGCTGACCTGGGAAACCGTGTTCCTTTATTACGCTTGTGGCTCATTGGGATTCACAATTGGGAAAGGGTGTACTATACAAGAGGGCCCATGCCATACGGCATGGGCCCTAAGTGTTTCAGTAATCCAGAAAATGGGTTTCCAACGGGAGAAGAGAGACCGTTACGGATCCTTCGGGGAGTGCTATCGTGGTCTCCTGGGCAGATTCGCTGTTGTTGAGCAGGATGAGTTTTCTGTGTTCGGGGTAGGCAGCGATCTCTACGAGCGGATTGCTGCTCAGATAATGTGCGGGAGCAGCGTCTTTCCGGGTGAGCAGGAGCAGGTCAAGGAGCATACGGTTGTTCTCCGGCGAAACTTCAAAATCACTCAGGTAGATGCCAAGGCCCTTGCCGAAACGGTGCAGGGTGACCTGGGGAATACCGTCTGCCGCTCTCAGGACACAGGCTTTTCCGTCGGTGAGGTAGAGATGCGACTTCTTGGGGGCAAAGCTTTCGCTGAGATGGATGGGGCTTTCCTGTTCGACTTCAAATGCCCACTTGCCGTGACATACACGTGCGCCGGTATCCAGGTCCACACCGAGGACCTGGGCCATGCGGAAGAAGGTCGGATAGCCGTCTGTGGCGGAAGGCTCATTGACACCGATCAAGGCACCGCCGCTGTGGACGAATGCAGTCAGCTTTTCGACGAGGAGATCGCTCTTCCAAGCCTCTCCGCCGCTCCAGGCATCGCCTGCACGGCCGGCATTGATGATGACATCGACCCCGTCCAGTTTTCCGTTTTCCACATCCTCAAAGCTGAGGAAGACGACCTTCACCGGCAGTCCGGAGAGCGCTTCATTGATGTGAATCAGGGGATGCATATAGGTCTCGTGGAAATGTCCGCTCAGCGTCCAGGAGCGAAGCGAGCCCCAGGTGTGCAGGACGCCGACCGTGATGGGAAGCGTATAGGGCTTTTCTTCCTTCTGCAGTGCTTTGATGGCACGGAACTCCTCGGTGATGCGGGTGATCGTGTCCACGAAGGCGGGATAACCTTCGGTCAGATGGAGATATCCGCCAAGGCCGATTCGGTCTACGCACTCTCTTGCCAGGGCTCGTCTGGCGTTGGACCAGTAGTGCAGGGCATCCTTTTCAGGCGCGCCGCCCTCGGCAAAGGTGGGAAGTCCGCCAAGACCCACGGGGCAGAGATAGGGGTGCAGACGGATCTCATGAATCCCTGACGGCACGCCTGCGCACAGACGGCATT
>JAFUZB010000409.1 GCA_017476845.1 Clostridia bacterium | reverse complement strand
CCACACAGGTACTGCAGCTGATTGAAGAGATAGTCGTGGGATTCATCATTGAACAGGCAGTACTTCTGCGCTTTGAGATCCTCCAGGGTGATTTTCTCCTTCTTAAGGATCTCGTTTTCCGGTGCGCACACCAGTGCGATCCGGCTCTGCCGCACCTGCGTGAAACGAATCCCTTCTCCAAGCTCCAGGAGATTGTTGGGCATAACGATAAATCCTGCGTCAATCTCCTGATTCCTCACCGCCTGAAGAATTTGGTCCCTCTCATATCTACGGATGTCCAAGAACACATTCGGGTACTTTTCCTGGAACGCTCCCAGAAAACAGGTAATAAATGAGGTGAACATGGTATTCATGTAACGAATGGAGACCGACTGATGCGATTGCGGATCGGACAAAGCCGATGCTGTACTCATCAGTGCATTTTTCGAATGCAGCACAGAGGAGATGGCTCCGAGCACCGATGCCCCCTCCGCCGTGACAGAAGTTCCTCTGCTGCTCTTCTCAAAGATACGCACGCCCAGTTCTTCTTCCAGTTGGCCGATCGCCAGGCTGAGCCCCGACTTGGAAATGTGCAGGAGATCCGCTGCGGTCTGCATGGAAGTATGGTGCGAGAGAACCTCGGCATAAAGCAACTGCTCAAAATTCATCGTTCATGCACTCCCTGTGATCAGTATGGATACCGCAGTGTTTACCTGCAGTATCCTCGGAAAATGAAAACCCGGGGCACAGCCCCAGGTCTTCATTTCGGTCTCTAAGGCCGGCAGAGATTACTTCAATGTCTCGGCAAAGAAGGCTCCTGTAGCATCAATCGCGTTGTACAGGGAGTGCAGATCCTCCTCGGCAAACACGTTGAAGGTATGATCCATGCCCTCGATGAAATAGGTCTTGCTTGCTTCGTTGCTGCTGGCCTCTACGATCTTCTCGCTCCACACGGGATCGACCGTGTCATCCAGGGTACCGGCAATCGCCAGCACAGGACCGGTATAGCCCTTCTGGAATTCGGCGAGAACGTCGGTATTCCAGACATCATCGCACCATTCCAGACTGACATTGAGGCTGTCGCGGAAGTCAAATTCCATCACGAAGAAGCCATTCTCCTTGGCCTCGTTGTAGTCTTCCTCGGAGAAGAAGCCGTCCAGCTTCATATCGGGAGCGCCCGCCCAGGTCACCAGGGACTTGAAGGTCTCCGGCTCCCAGCCGCAGGCCAGCAGGGCATCCGTGCCGCCCTGGCTCCAGCCCATCACGCCGATCTT
Source organism: Clostridia bacterium (assembly GCA_017476845.1). Lineage (GTDB taxonomy): Bacteria > Bacillota > Clostridia > Christensenellales > Aristaeellaceae > UBA2943. The sequence continues at coordinate 7,600 of JAFUZB010000409.1, read as the reverse complement.
GTCGCCGTCAATATTGTCCAATCCGGCCATGTACTCGGCAGCCGCCTTGGCATCCGCCACCGCGGACTTGAAGGTATAGAGCATGTAATCCGCCGTGCTGTCGCCGTTTCCGGGAAAGTCGATACGGATCGTGGCCACACCGTACTTTTCGGCAAGCACAGGCGCAGCATACAGATAGCCGTTGCCTGCCTCATCGCGGGTGGAACCGGTGCCGTGGAGCATGACAACCGCCGGGAAGGGTCCTTCGCCCGTGGGAATGACGACAGTCGCCGGGATGTCATAGCGCTCGGTAGAGATGCTGATGACCTCTTCGGTGTAGGCGGCATCTTCGGCCAGCGCACACGCTGCGACGAAAAGCACGCACAGGGCAAGGATAAACGCAAGTTTCTTCATAGGGATACGCCTCCATCCTGAGAATTTGGGAATCCGCAGTCTATGATTCGCTTTTCTTTTTACCAATCCTGCCACACCTGGTGAAGATCAATCACGCAAACCTGGGCGATACCGTTGTCATCCGGATGGGAGAACAGGATCTGATCGCCCTTGCGGTTAAAGGACGGATGCTGATGGTCCGCCCCGGTCTTGCAGCAGCCGGTGGTGGCAATGAGCTTAGACTTGCCCGTCGCGCGCTCGATGAGCACCACGCCCTCCTGGACCTGGGTTCCCAGGTAGCTGATACGGTCAGCGCACAGCCATTTCCTGTCACGGCTCAGGCACGGATGCAGCAGCTGCAGTCCCGTGTAGGCCACGTCAAAATGTCTGCCGTCTTTGTCGCCGATGATGATGTTTCCGGTGTGCACCTCGCCCTTTTCTCCGTCCACAAAGCCCGGCGGGTCCAGCTTCATCAGGGCCATCTCCGCACCGTCGCCCGACCACACCTCGTGGGTGATCCATTCATGGGGATGCTCCACGTAGTAGGGCCGCACATAGCGCTCCTTCACATCGAACATCCAGGTGCGCTGCTGCGCATCGCCCTCGGTCTCATGGATATAGAAGATCAGGTTCTCGTCACTCGGGCAGATCTGGGCGTGTCCGAGTCTGTAGTCGCTCTCATAGACCACCTCGGCCTCCTTGCCCGGATCCAGAATGACCAGAGCATAGAGCTTATTGGCCAGGTGGTAGGAGCAGGCTATGCGCCCGCTCGCGGACGCCGTCAGGTGGCCCGTGATCTGGCCGCCCCGGGGCAGGTCGCCCACATGCCACTTCTCTCCGGTATTGAGCTCCACTGCCCATACCTCGCTCTCATGCATACAGGTATAGCCGATGTTCTTCTCGCGGTCGGTGGCAAAGCCGCGGTAATTGGTGTCGGTCACGCGCGTGATCTCGCCCGTCTCCACCTCCGCACGGTAGCAGCCGCCCTCGCCGAGCTCAGCATTGGCTTGCTTTGCGAGATTGTTCTCCTTCATGAAGAAGAAGTACTTATCGTCCACCGAAAAGTTCTCACAGGTAAAATAGAGCTTGCTGTTGCGCTCCGGGCCCTCGGTATAGCGGCGCACCGTATAACCGGTGACCGGATCGACATAGGTAATCATAGGTAGCCTCCTCACAGCTGCGTGAGCGTTCCGCCCTTGAGGCAGACCGGCTCACCGTCATTGACACGGATCCAGCAGTCGCTGGCGCTGGGGTTATAGACAAAACTGTTGTCACAGGAGAACTGCAGGGCACGGACCGCCTCCATGGCATCCACGAACTCGATATTGGTGCAGTACCAGATATCGTCCTTGCCGCCCATCTTTTCGCAGAAGCCTTCGATGAGGTCCCAGTTGTCCCTGTCGTCAAACTCATAGCTGTGTCCCCAGACATACATGAGATACAGGTACTGTGTTTTGAACAGGGCGAGGAACTGATCGCCCAGCTCCATGAGATTGCGGTTATGGTGGCAGGTGGCGCCCCAGCGCAGCGGATCCTCGGGCAGGGCAAAGGTGCCTGTGGACTCCACCGTCCTGGCATAGCGGATACCCAGTGCCGGGAGCAGTTTCACGATATCATCCGAGAAGCTTCCGTTGGGATAGCTAAGGCCCCGCACGGGATAGCCGACCAGGCTTTCCAGCGCCCTTCTGTCCTCCAGGACCTCCTGGGCCACCTCTGGCAGCGGACAGCGGGCGATGGTGGGATGGGTCACGGTATGGCAGGACACCTCGTGCCCCTCATAGAGGGTCTTTACCTCCGAGGGCTGCACGCGCCGCTCATCTCCGAACAGGCCGCTGTTGAGGTGGAAGGTGCCTCGAATGCCATAGCGGTTGAAGATTTCCACCAGGCGCCTGTCCTGGGTGCGCCCGTCGTCATAGCTCATCGTGAGTGCCTTGTGTTTCCCGCCCGGATAGCAGGCATAGATCTTGTTCATTGCGTTTCCTTTCCGCATGAAAGGCGCTGCCGCCACAGTTGACGGCAGCGCCCGAGTTGCTTGACTGACTTAGTTCAGGGAAGCATGGTAGGCAGCATTGTACTCTTCAGTCATGAGAGCGCCACCCTCTTCTTCCCACTGCTGCCAGGCAGCACGCAGGGTATCTTCATCGATCAGGCCCGCAATGTACTGCACAGCGGCGTCGGAGATGATCTGCTTGAGCACGGTGCCGAAGGCCACGTTCGTCTCGGAGATGAGCGGATAGCACGGATCGGTCACGGCATACTGAGCATACTCTTCGTTGATCTTGTTATACTCGTCGCGCAGGGGAGTCAGCTTCTGGGGGATGCACAGATCGCCGGGGACGTTCATGCCCAGCTGGTTGAGGCTGTGCTGAATGAGGTGGATCTGGGCGGTGACATCCTCACCGGACTCGGGAGCAGCCAGGCGATAGCCTTCAGCGTCGAGCCAGTAGGTGACATCCTCGATACCCCAGTTGAGGAGCATCTGGCCTTCGGGGCCATTGCACCAGTCGAGGAACTTGAGGACCTTGGGCAGGTCAGCTTCGGAAACAGCCTTGGTCACGACGATTTCGCCGGAGAAGCCGGGGTTCTGGGGCCAGATGGTGATGGAGCCGTCTTCCTTCTTCAGGCCGCCGATGATCTCGAAGATCTGATCGGTGACACCTTCGTTGGTCTCGAACCATTCCTGCTGACGATAGGCGTTGTCCAGGCAGTCAAAGCGCATGAAGGCCTTGCCGGTGCGCTCGATGTTGTCCCAGTTGGTGGAGTCGATGGTGGCGAAGTTCGGGTCGATGCCGCCGATCTCATAGAGATGACGCAGCCAGTTCAGGCCCTCGAGGTAAGCGGGAGACTTATGAGCGGGATAGATATCGCCGTTCTCATCGATGCCCCAGTTCTGGGGAGCGCCGAAAGCACAAGTGATGAGGTAGATGGTGCCGTCGGTGTAGGAGCACATATTCAGCGCATAGGTGTCATCGCTGTAGGAAGCGAGGGCCTCGGCCAGAGCGGTCAGCTCTTCAATGGTCTCCGGTTCCTTCTCAATGCCCATTTCCTTGGCGATATCCGAACGATAGTAGATACCGGCGCGGGGATAAGCACGGGAACGATAGATGCCATACACGTGACCGTCGACGGAAATGTTGTGATACACGCCCTCGGAGCCGGCCGCGAGATAGGGATAGTTCTCGGCGTCGGTGATGTAATCGGTCAGATCCCAGAAAGCGCCTGCACGGGCAGAGTCAATGATGCTCGCGCCGCGGGCGTCGGTGAGTGCGATCACCATGGGCTGGTTCTTGTCGGCCAGGGTGGTGTTGATCGCATCGCCATAGGTGGAGTTAGCCACGAAGTTGATCTGCAGCTTCACGCCGGTAGCAGCCTCAATGGCCTCCAGCACGGGGTTGCCCTCGGTCTGGAAATCCTCGGTGGAGTAGAAGTCGGGCAGCATGACGGTAAGCACGAAGGGCTCTTCGGCAACTGCGAAGCTCATCATGGAAAGGACCATGATCAGCGCCAGGAACAGGGATACCATTTTCTTCATTGGTACGTCCTCCTTTACGTATTGTTATCTCTAATGCAGCTTGCGCCGCAGATAACCGAAAGCTTTGGGGCATCAGCCCTTGAGTGCGCCGACCATGACGCCCTTGACGAAGTACTTCTGCAGGAAGGGGTAGATGCACATGATCGGGACCGTGCTCACCACGATGACCGCCATCTTGATGGACTGCTCCGGCGGCTGGACGAAGTTCGGGTCCATGGCGTTGAGGTCACCGGCCGAAGCGTTGGCCAGAATGATGATCTCGCGCAACAGCACCTGCAGCGGCCACTTTTCGCGCGCGCCGCTCATATAGATCATGGCGCCGAAGTAGGCGTTCCAGTGACCGACGGCATAGAACAGACCGAAGGTGGCCAGGACGGGGAGCGAGAGCGGAAGCACGATCTTCCACAGGATACCGATATCATTGCAGCCGTCAATGGATGCCGACTCCTCCAGCTCCTGGGGTATGCCCTGGAAGAAGTTCTTGACGATCATCATGTTGTATGCGCTGATGGCACCCGGGAGAAGCACCGACCAGTAGGTATCCTTAAGAGACAGGATATTGGCGATGACGATGTAGCTGGGGATCATGCCGCCGGAGAAGAACATGGAGAAAATGACCATATTCAGGAAGAAGTTCCTGCCCCTCAGGCGGGTCTTGGAGATCGCATAGGCCATGGTCACGGTGAAGAAGAGGTTAATCAACGTGCCGAAGAAGGTGATGAAGATGGAGTTTCCGAAGGCCGATGCAATCTTGTTGGAGGAGAAAATATACCGGTAGGCGTCCAGCGTCACATCCCGCGGGATAATGAACATCGGGCGCGTGGCAAGCTCATACTCCGTGGCAAAGCTTGCGCCGATGATGTAGATAAAGGGTAGGATTGTGGTAAAGGCGATGAGGGTAAGAATCACATAGTTGAGCACATCGAAGATACGGCTGGAGACCGTTGCATTCTGCCCAACGGGACCGGAGGATTCCTGTCTGACTTTCTTCTGTTTTTTCGTCTCTGTCATCTTGCCCACCTCCTCAATACAGTCCCTGCTCGCCCATGGCATGAGCGATCTTGTTGGAACTGACCACGAGTATGACGGATACGATGGACTTCATCAGGCCGATGGCAGCCGCATAGCTGTACTGGCCCTGCTGAATGCCCTGCTGATAGACGAACACGTCAAGGGTCTGGGATGCCGAGCGGTTGAGTGCGTTGGCCATAAGGATCAGGTGGTCATAGCCGGTGTCGAGCATGGAGCCCATACGAAGGATCAGCATGAGCACGATGGTGGAACGGATGGCCGGCAGTGTGATGTGCCAGAGCCTGCGCAGGCGTCCCGCGCCGTCCACCATGGCCGCTTCGTAAAGCTGTGTGTCGACATTGGTCAGCGCCGCTAGGAAGATGATCGTTCCCCATCCGGTTTCCTTCCAGATCGTCTGTCCGATGATCATCCATCGGAAGGTGTCGGGCGAGCCCAGGTAATTGATCGAGTGTCCCAGAAGCTGCTCGGTGAGCTTGTAGACAATGCCCGAGGAGCCGAAGATCACGAAGGTAATGGAAACCACAATCACGATGGAGATGAAGTGCGGTACGTACAAAAGCGTCTGCAGAATCTTTTTGTAGCGCAGCGACCGCATTTCGTTGAGCAGCAGTGCCAGGATGATCGGTGCCGGGAAATAGAACACAATGTTCATCACCGACAGAATCAGCGTGTTGGTCAGATATCGCGTCCAGGACGGGAACTTGAAGAAGTATTCGAACCACTTCCATCCCACCCACTGGCTTCCCAGAACACCCGAGTAGGGCACATAGTTTTCAAAGGCAATCACAAGTCCCCACATCGGGAGATACTTGAACACCAGGAAGTACACAAGGCCCGGGAAAAGCAGGAGATACAGCCATTTGTCACGGATCAGATCCGAGCGCAGTCGCTCCCAGTAGCGTTTTCCGGTACCGTATACCGCTTTGTTTTGTTCTCTTTTCTTGCTCACACTACCATTCCCCCTGCCTGTCAATCGTACCGATACGGTTGTTTTTGCACACCCGGTACAAAACAGAACACCCTTCCGCACCGGATGGCGGCCAAAACATACCCAAAAAATGGAAAATAGTTTCCTATCTATTCCGTTTCTGACATCATTATCATTCTAGGCGTTGCCGACATTGATGTCAAGGACGCCAAGCTGTGCAAAAACAACCATTTATTCCGCTGTTCCCCATGTCCTTGCCGCACCTTTCCTGCCTGTCCCTGCACCGCATGCGCTCCCTTGCCGTGGAGAAGGTTGTTCCCATGTAAGGCCGCTCCTGTATCGCATCGTCATATCACGGCCCGCTCTCCTCCTGCACAACGCACCGTGATTCGAAAGGGCATCCTTTCCCGCATTTTACTTAAACGTTTAAGTCGCGCGTACTAACACAACCTGTGCTGTGCAGCGATGGTGTTTTGCCCCTCTGAGCGCATCATTAATGACCGAATCTGACAGGCTCTGAAAAACCGAAAAAACACAATCGCCGCCTGTCCTCCGGCACTTTCCCGCCCTGCAGAGAAAGTAATGAAGGAACCCGTCCGTGCTTTCCCGGACGGGTTCCTTCATCCTCTGCCACATCCGGCTTTACACTTCCTCGCGCATGGCGTGGTACACCACATCAAGCAACTCACCCGAGGGATCGCAGCCGTACTCCCAGAAGAAGATACCCGCATATGCTTCACGCCTGACATAGGCGCACTTCTCCCGGAGGCTCCTGGGATCGTCGAAGGAAAGGAAAGTGCTTCCGTCAAAGAGGAAGGGTGCCTTCGCCTCATCGTCCCAGTAGTAGGTAAATCCGTTTTTGTTCAGGCACTCTGCCTTCAGGTCGGCCCAACCCGGTCCGTACCCGCCTCCGCATTTGGAAATCTGCAGGAAGCCATGGTTCCGGTCCTTGATATTCTCCCACTTCCTGGAGTAGAACGCCGCGCCCATGAGCAGCTTTTCCTTGGGTACACCGCTTGCCACAAAGAGTCGGAGTGCCTGGTCACAGCTGTTCTGGAAGACGTCACCCGTGGAGGAATACAGCTGTGTATGATGGCCTGCCAGCGCATGGAAACCGCACTTCAGGTCATAGGTCATGAGGTTAATGAAATCCAGAATCTTTGCCACTTCCGGCAGATCCACGCACGTCGGATAGTACACATCCGCACCCGCCGCAAGGGTCAGCAGCCTTCTCTCCCCCTCAAGGGCATCAAAGGCCTGGCGGATCACGCGCAGGGTCTGTGTGAAGTTATCTCTGTCTCCGGGCGAAACATCCTGGTTATTGCTCGGCACACAGGGATACTCCCAGTCGATGTCGATGCCGTCATAGCCGCCCGCTGTGACAAGCTTCACACAGCTTGCCGCAAACGCCCTGCGCAGCTCAGGATCTGCGCATACGGTAGTAAAGGCATTGTTCTCTCCCTCATTATTGACCAGGGAGAGCAGAATGCGGATCGATGGATTCCATGCACGGATCTGTGCAATCTGGCTGTCGATGGGATGCTCCGAGAGAATGGATCCATCCATACGCAGTTTACCGAAAGCCACGCAGATATGGGTCAGCTTCTTTGCGTCCTCTTCCTTCACAGGAATCCTTCCCGTGACATACCCCAGAAGATACTGGTTCATCCTACCCCTTCCTTTCTTCGATTAACCTTCGTTAACCTATTGTCCTTGCAACTATCTCTATCTGTACT